>JAUNBO010000053.1 GCA_030527065.1 Bacillota bacterium
GTCTTTGCGTGGCTGCCCATTGAGGAGCTCATACGGGAGCGGCAGGACGCCTATTATGCAGCCCTGGCTCAGGCAGACGCCGCCGGAGACGCTACTCTGTTCATCGAGTTCCTGATGGCGGTCATCCATGATACCCTCAATGAAATTTCTCGAACGCAATTTGAGGAGTTTTCGGAAGACAGCAGTGTCCATGTAAGGCGGTTGTTGGAAAAAATGGAGGGGGATACGCTCTCTGCATTACAGATCATGGAACGGCTGGGGCTTAAAAACAGGGCTTCGTTCAGAAAACGCTATCTTGTTCCTGCGCTGGAGCAAAAGCTGATCGAAATGGAATACCCGGACAAACCGAACAGCAGCAAGCAGAGGTACAGGAAGAAATAGGCGGCGGGCTCTTCCTTATTTCTCTTTGCGCATCACTTCCCGGAACACTTTTCGTGCCTTTCTTTCACTGATATTTCCATGAAGTTCATTTAACTTAATGGATAAGAGCTGGTATGCAGTATTGTGATGGACGTCTATTTGCTCGGCAAGGATTTTTTCCCGAAAATCATAAAACCCAACGGGAACGTCCATCAGTTGATGTTCATCAATAAACTTTATAGTGGCGGCTTCCGCCGCATCTGCTCTCCAGAGTTGGATAAAAAACTTTTTTATATCCCTGTACAGCACCACTGGTATTGCGACCGTAAACCCTATAAGGCAGGCAAAACTGAAAAAGGTCCACATTTTTATATCTCCTCTCTTCGGTTCCTCTTTGAAATCCAGGTCATTTTTTTCTTATCGGATGACGGATCACGGTTTTCCACTTTTCCGGTGCGACCTTTCGGGCGTCTGACATATAGATCTCATGGTGCAGCCGTGTTTGGCTCATATCGTTCTCATAGCCGTTTTCTTCCAGGAATGCGTCCATCAAAGCGACGCTTTTGGGCTCATCCTCAAAGGGCCCTGTGTGCATGATCTGAACGCATAATCCTTCGTCAACCGTTAAAAACTCAGCGGAAGAGCAATCTGTTTTTTTCTTCTTTGAAGCTGTTTCCACAGCCCAGTCAAAATCCTTTTCGCTGATGAAATCGGGCAGTCTTATTACAGAAATCCAGTGAAAAGCAGCTTTATCGGAATAATCGATCCCGTCAACATCATCCTGCCACCAGAATCCTTCCAGCGGCGGGACCACATATTCAAAGAAACCCTCAATTTTGTGGTCGCCCTTATAGCTCATCTTCAGAGTATAAGCGACCGCATACAGCACACTGACTGCTTGCTGGTAAGCTCCGCCTTCTTCGTTCGGATCTCCTTTTCCCCGTACTGCGATATAGTTGGCTTTTGGCACATTCACGATTTGCGGTGTGCTCTTCGGCATATAGAATTCCTTGTATTCTTTTTTAAAGTCAAACGCCATTTTGATCATCCTTTCAAATTTTGCTTTGCCCGCCGGACGGGCAAGCAACTTAAGTGGGCTCGTGGGGCGGCTCTCCGTCCTGGCAGAGCAAGGGAAAATCATATATCCCGAAGGGACTTCCGCATGGCCGGGGGTGCGCCGCCGGTGCGCAGCACGGTTTTTTCCCAGGTCTTTATGGTCTGCTCCCGAAAAAACTCCACCATCGGCATGATGTCCTCACTGCTGTCGTAAGCCTCCAGCGCAGCGTAGTATCGCTTCTTGTCCTCGTCATAGACGATAAGCGGCGGCTCGTTGTGAGTCATCAGAAAATAGTTTGTCAGGGTGCGCCCGACCCTGCCGTTCCCGTCTGCAAAGGGGTGGATATATTCAAAGCGAAGGTGCAGATATGCAGCCGCCTTGAGCATATCGCCGGCAGATACTTCATTCAATTCCGCCACCAGTTCTTCCAGAGCAGCCGGGACGTCTTCCGGCAGGTAACCGACTTCCTGACGCCCGGTCACGTAGTCGTGCTTCTTGAATTGCCCCGGGCGCTCTTCATTGACGATATACCGGCGTTCGTCATAGGTCCCTGAGGTCAATATGCCGTGGATTTCGCAGATCAGTTCAACAGAAAGGGGAGCCCTCTCCACGATGGGTTTGCGCAGAAACTCATAGCAGAGCTTTTGGTTCTGCTGTTCAAACAACGTGCGGGGAGAACCCGTATAATTGAGCACGCGTCCGTTTTCAAAGATCTCCCGTGTGTCATGGTACTCCACTTCATTGTTTTCGATGCGTCCGGAGTGATAGGCGAACAGGATGCGGAAATTGCCCAGCGCCATATCGAGCTCCGCTTCGGAAGATGTGGGCCTTCCTTTCCAAAATACACGGACCGATTCATAATCGACCATAGCGTATACCTCCCCTGATTCATTGTTTTTAATTATAGCATATCTTGAGGCAAAACAGGACGCTTTTGTCTGAGGAGCAGGGAGCCAGGGGGACAGTCCGGCAAACCGCCCCCCTGGCTCCCCGTGAAAAGTAACAATTTTGCAGAAAAATTGCGGGAAAGAACGGTCGTTCTGGACAGAGGGGCGGCGGTATGATAAAATAAAACGGCATGTGGAAAACCGGCAGAAGAAGGGGAGCGGGATGAGGATATTGGGAATAGACCCGGGCTATGCCATTCTGGGCTACGGTTTTGTGGATATGAAGGGCAATCACTTTCAGCCCGCCGCCTACGGCGCCGTGGTCACGGAAAAGGACCTGGAGATGCCGGACCGGCTGAAGCAGCTCTATGCCGGCCTCATGGAGCTGATAGACCTGCACCGGCCGGACGTGGCGGCCATAGAGGAGCTGTTCTTCAACAAAAACACCAAAACGGCCCTGCTGGTGGGGCAGGCAAGAGGCGTGGCCATCCTGGCCTGCGTCAATTCCGGCCTGCCGGTCTATGAATACACGCCCCTGCAGATAAAGCAGGCTCTGGTGGGCTACGGCAGGGCGGAAAAACTCCAGGTCCAGGCCATGGTGAAGACCATACTGAACCTGAAAGAGGCCCCGAAGCCCGACGATACGGCGGACGCCCTGGCGGCGGCCATCTGCCACGGCCACTCCGCCGGGTACATCAATAAATTCAAAGGAGTATGAGATGCTGCACTATCTGAAAGGCACCGTCACCATGAGCTTCGACGGCGGCGTGGTGGTGGAAAGCGGCGGCGTGGGATATCAGGTCTTCGTGCCGGATAATTCCGTCCTTTATCAGAGCCAGGGCAAGGGCCCCGTGCTGGTGTACACCGTCATGATCCTCCGGGAGGACGACGTCAGCCTCTACGGCTTTGCGGAGAAGGACTCTCTGGAGCTGTTCCGCAAGCTATTGACTGTAAACGGCGTAGGGGCCAAGGCCGCTCTGGCGGTGCTGTCCGCCATGCCCCTGGAGCAGGTGCGGAGGGCTATCGTTTTCGACGACCCCGACGCTCTCACCAGAGCCAACGGCATCGGGAAGAAGACGGCCCAGCGCATCGTGCTGGAGCTGAAGGATAAGCTGGGCGGGGCGGGAGAGCTGGCCGGCGCAGCGGCGGAAGTGGAGAGCAGCGACAGCAAAAGCGAAGCGGCTGCGGCCCTCATGGGGCTGGGCTACAGCAGGAGCGAAGCCCTGGCAGCCCTGGCCGGAACAGAGGAGGGCCTCACCACGGAAGCATATATCAAGAAAGCCCTCAAAAATTTGTAGGACCCTCGGAGAAACGGGAGCGGGATGATGACGGAATACGATGAAAGAATCACCACGGCGGCCATGAATACGGAAGAGGAAGCCATAGAGCTCAGCCTGAGGCCCAGGCAGCTTTCGGACTACGTGGGGCAGAAAAGCGTCACGGAAAACATGAAGGTCTTCATAGAGGCGGCCAAGCTGCGGCGGGAGCCCCTGGACCACGTGCTGTTTTACGGGCCTCCGGGCCTGGGGAAAACCACTCTGGCCGGGATCATCGCCAACGAGCTGGGAGTGGACCTGCGCATCACCTCCGGCCCCGCCATAGAACGGGCAGGGGATCTGGCGGCCCTCCTGACCAACCTCAACGATAACGACGTATTGTTCATAGACGAGATCCACCGCCTGAACCGCTCTGTGGAAGAGGTCCTCTATGCGGCCATGGAGGACTACGCCCTGGACATCATCATAGGCAAGGGGCCTTCCGCCCGGTCCATACGGCTGGACCTTTCCAAATTCACCCTCATCGGCGCCACCACCCGGGCCGGGAGCCTTTCCGCTCCCCTCCGGGACCGCTTCGGCGTCATCTGCAAGTTTGAGATGTACACCCAGGACGAGCTGGCCCTCATCCTCCGCCGCTCTGCGGAAATACTCAACGTAGGCATAGACGAAGGCTCTCTTCAGGAGCTGGCCCGCCGTTCCAGAGGTACCCCCCGCATCGCCAACCGGCTGCTGAAGCGGGTCCGGGATTTCAGCCAGGTGCGGGGAACGGGGACCATAGACCTGAGCATTACCAACAAGACCTTGGATTCCCTGGGCATAGACAAGGAAGGGCTGGAAACCCTGGACAGAAGCATCCTTTGCACCATCATAGAGCGCTTCCGGGGCGGCCCGGTGGGCATAGAGACCATTGCCGCCGCCATAGGGGAAGAGCGGGTTACCATAGAGGACGTGTACGAGCCCTATCTGATCCAGGCCGGTTTTCTCCACCGGACCCAGAAGGGAAGAATGGTCTCGGAGAAAGCGTACCGGCATCTGGGCCTGTCTCTTCCGGAGGACGGGCAGCTGCAGATGAAGGAGGTAGTCAAATGAGCAAAGGCACAGACAAAAAGAAAAAAGGGATGGGACTCCTTACGGCGTTTCTGCTTTTCACGGCCCTGCTGCTGCCTGCTTCCTTCGCTTATGGAGCGGATTCCGTGCCGGACCATGTCACTGTGGGACTGAAATACGGCAGCACGGCGGCCTCCACCTTCACCTTTACTTCGGACAGCGGCTTTCAGCTGGCTTCCTTTGAAAAGGATACGGGCTTTTCTTCCACTCTGCCCCTTCCCGCCTATACTGCGGTAGTGGCTTCTGTGGAAGGGGGGAAGGTGGCCCTCAGGGACGAGAACGGCATCCTGCTCACGGCGGATATCGGGAAAAGCGGCTGCCTGCTGGCGGCGGACCACCAGAACGGGGGTTCTGTGGCCCTGGAGGGCTACGGCTACCGGGGCGGGCTCATGCTGCAGGCGGACGAGAACGGAAGGATCTCCGTCGTCAACTGCCTTGGCCTGGAGGAATATCTCTATGGCGTCCTGAACAATGAAATGTCCTATGCCTATCCCATGGAAGCCTTGAAGGCCCAGGCGGTGGCGGCCAGAAGCTATGCCGTGACCGGGATAGGATCTCACGCTTCCTCCGGCTTCGATCTCTGCACCTCCACCCATTGTCAGGTGTACAGCGGGGTCCGGGGAGAGCACAGCCAGACCACTGCCGCCGTGGACGCCACCGCCGGCCTGGCCCTGCATGTGGGGGGCGAGATCGTCCAGGCCAATTACCACGCCAACAGTGGCGGTTACACCAGTAATTCTGAGGACGTGTGGAGCGCTGCCGTCTCCCACTTAAGAGCGGTGGAGGACGGCTATTCGCCCCTCTATTCCTGGCAGCATAGCTACACCTTCGCCCAGCTGCAGGAACTTCTGGAAGGGGCGGGCTATGACCCCGGAGAGGTGGAGGCGGTTTCCATCACGGGCCGCACCTCCTACGGCAGCGTTCTCAGCCTGGAAATAAAGGGGAGCCGGGAGACTGTCGCCTTGCAGAAGTCCGCCATCCGCAGCGTGCTGGGGGCGGGGCTGGTGAAGTCCCTGCGCTTCGATATCTCCTCCGACGGCAGCGGGCAGGGGGGAGAAAGCGGCCTCACCGCCAGCAGCGGGACGGCGGAAAAAGCCCTTTCCCAGGAGTTCTACATAATATCAGAGGACGGAAGCGTCAGCCTGGCGCCGACGGCGTTTCTCTATGTGAAAGGCAGCCAGGATGTGGCCCGGGTTTCCAACAGCAGCCTGGATACGGTGGAAGGGGAGCAGGTGGTGTTCACCGGTACCGGCTACGGCCACGGCGTGGGCATGTCCCAGCAGGGGGCCAGGGCCATGGCGGAAGAGGGCTTTTCCTTCGAGGACATTCTTCACTTTTACTATACGGGTGTGGAGATTCGGTAGAACGGACAGGATGACGCCTTTCCCGGGGAACGCAGGGAAACTCAGGAAACACAGGAGAAGGGGCGGCTTGGAAACGCCCTTCCTCCTTGGGATACGGGAGGGGAGGACCGGCAAGGCGGCTCTCACAGGAGACGGACCGACATGAGGGTAGACAGCTTCGATTATTTTTTGCCGGAAGGGCTCATCGCCCAGCATCCCGCCCCGCAGCGGGACGCTTCCCGGCTGATGGTGATCCACCGCACCGGCGGTTCCATAGAACACCGGCGTTTTTATGATGTGACGGAGTATCTTTCGCCGGGGGATTGTCTGGTACTGAACCGCTCCAAGGTCCTTCCGGCCCGGCTCCTGGGCACAAAAAGCGCCACCGGCGCAGGGGTGGAATTCCTGCTGCTGCGGCGTCAGGAGGGAGACCTCTGGCAGGCCCTGGTGAGGCCGGGCAAAAAGCTGCGCCCCGGGGACCGGGTGGAGTTCTCCCAGGCCCCCCGGCTCATTGGCCTGGTGGAGGACTACGGGCCGGAGGGCACCCGGTTGGTGCGCATGGAGTATGAAGGCGTATTTCTGGAAACTCTGGAGCAGGTGGGGAAGATCCCTCTGCCGCCGTATATAGAACGGGAAAGCCGGGCGGAGGACGGGGAGCGATATCAGACGGTGTACTGCCGGGAAGAAGGCTCTGTGGCGGCTCCTACGGCGGGGCTCCACTTCACGGAGGAGCTTTTGGCAAGGATACGGGATAAGGGCGTGGGCCTGGCCTTCGTCACTCTCCATGTGGGAGTGGGGACCTTCCGGCCCGTCAAGTGCGAAAGCGTGGAAGACCATCACATGCACTTTGAGGAATATGAGCTGGATTGGGAAAACGCCGCCCTGATCAATGAGAGACGCCGGGCGGGGGGAAAGATAGTGGCGGTGGGGACCACCTCCGTCCGCACACTGGAAAGCGTGGCGGAGGAAGACGGAACGGTCAGGGCCTGCCGGGGGGCCACGGACATCTTCATCTACCCCGGCTACCGCTTCAAGGCTGTGGACCGGCTCATCACCAATTTCCACCTTCCCAGGTCCACCCTGCTGATGCTGGTCTCCGCTTTTTATAACAGAGAGGCGGTGCTCTCGGCCTATCGGGAAGCGGTGGAAGAGGAATACCGGTTTTTCTCCTATGGAGACGCCATGCTGCTGCTGTAGCTTCGGCGGAAGGGACAGGCAGGGGCCGGCGGAGGAAGGGCTGGAACGTATTGAGCGAAACAGAGAAAGGATCTCAACGTAAATGCAGGCAGTCACTTTTGAGCTGTTGAAGAAGGATAACAGGAGCGGAGCCCGGAGAGGAAAGCTCCATACGCCTCACGGCACGGTGGAGACCCCGGTGTTCATGCCCGTGGGGACCGCAGCCACCGTAAAGGCCATGAGGCCGGAGGAGGTAAAGGCGCTGGGGGCGGGGATCATCCTGTCCAACACCTACCATCTCTATCTGAGGCCGGGCCACCAGATCGTCCGGGAAGCGGGGGGGCTCCATCGCTTCATGAACTGGGACGGGGCCATCCTCACCGACAGCGGCGGCTTCCAGATCTTCAGCCTGGGAGCCCTGCGGAAAATCACCGAGGAGGGGGCAAGCTTCCGTTCTCACATAGACGGCTCATCCCATATGATTTCCCCGGAAATCTCCATGGAGGTGCAGAACGCCCTGGGCTCGGACATCATAATGGCCCTGGATGAATGCACCCCTTACCCGGCGGAGCGGAGTTATGTCAAAGAGTCCCTGGAGCGCACCAGCCGCTGGCTGGCCCGCTGCAAGGCTTACCATAAGGACACGGAGCGGCAGTCTCTCTTCGGCATCATGCAGGGAGGCATGTACAGGGAGCTGCGGTATCAGAGCGCCATGGAGATCGTGGAAATGGATCTTCCCGGCTATGCCATCGGCGGCCTGTCGGTGGGCGAACCGAAGGAGGTGATGTACGAAGTCATGGACGGCTGCGTGGAGCTTCTTCCCGCAGATAAGCCCAGGTATCTGATGGGCGTGGGGAGTCCCGATTGCCTCTTCGAAGGGGTGGCCCGGGGGATCGATATGTTCGACTGCGTGCTTCCCACCCGGATCGCCAGAAACGGCGCCGCCATGACTTCCCGGGGGCCGGTGAACATAAAAAACGCCGTTCACCAGCGGGATTTCGGCCCTCTGGACCCGGACTGCGGCTGCTACACCTGCCGGAACTATTCCCGGGCCTACCTGAGGCACCTGTATAAATGCGACGAGATCTTGTCCTCCATGCTTTTGACCAATCACAACCTCTATTTCCTGGTAAATCTGATGGGAAAGATACAGAAAGCCATAGAGGAGGACCGTTTTACAGAATATAAAGGAGAGTTTTTCAATGCCTATTATAGTACCGAAGGGCCTTCCGGCCTATGATATCCTGAGAGAAGAAAACGTCTTTGTCATGAACGAGCAGCGGGCCCGGACCCAGGACATCCGTCCTCTGCACGTGGCCATCGTCAATCTCATGCCCACCAAAGAGGTGACGGAAACTCAGCTCATCCGCCTGCTGGCCAATACGCCCCTTCAGGTGGAGCTGCAGCTGCTCACCATGGACAGCCACGAATCCACGCATACCAGCCGGCAGCACCTGGAGAATTTCTATAAGACCTATGAGGAAATCAAAAACCAGCGCTTCGACGGCATGATCATCACCGGCGCCCCGGTGGAATTCCTGCCCTATGAGGAAGTGGACTACTGGGATGAGATGACGGACATCATGGAATTCACCAAGACCAACGTGTTTTCCACCCTTCACATCTGCTGGGGGGCCCAGGCCGCATACTATCACCATTACGGCATAGATAAATACGTGCTGCCCCAGAAGCTTTTCGGCGTTTACCCCCACAGGCTCCTGGAAAAGAATTCCCCCCTGGTCCGGGGCTTCGACGAAGAGTTTTATGCGCCTCACAGCCGCCATACCCAGGTCCGGGCGGAGGAAATACGCAATACGCCGGGGCTGCGGGTGCTGGCGGAATCCTCTGTGGCCGGCCCTCACATAGTGGCCACGGACAACATGCGCTGGGTCTTTTTCCAGGGCCACGGCGAATACGACAGGGAGACCCTGAAAGCGGAATATGAGAGGGACCGGGGGAAGGGCCTGGACATCCAGGTGCCGGAGAACTATTTTGAGAACGACGATCCGGAAGGAGAGATCATCATCCGGTGGAGCGGCCATGCCAACCTCTTCTATGCCAACTGGCTCAACTTTGTCTATCAGGAAACCCCCTACGATCTGAATACCCTTGTGCCCATGAAGCCCTGAAAGGAGGAAGAAGGATGCCGGAGCCCTGCAAACTGAAGGACATCTGCGGCGGCTGCACATATCAGGGCATGGCCTATGAGGAGCAGCTGGCCCTGAAAAGCCGCACCGTGACAGATCTGCTCCGGGAAAAGAACGTTCCCTTTGAATGCTTTCCGGGCATTGAGGGTGCGCCTTCTCCTTATGCCTACCGGAACAAGATGGAATACACCTTCGGCGATGAGACCAAGGGCGGGGAAATGACACTGGGGCTCCATAAGGCCGGAAGCTATATGTCTGTGGTCACTGCGGATTCCTGCCAGCTGGTGGACCCGGATTTCAACCGGATATTGAAGGCGACCCTGGACTTCTGCAGGGAGCGGGGCTATGCCTTTTACCACAAGAAGTCTCACCGGGGTTATTTGCGGAATCTGGCCATACGCAAGGGCGTGCGCACCGGAGAGCTGCTGGTGAATCTCATCACCGCAGGGGACGGCGGCCCTGATGGCGCCGGCGGCTGTGGGGAAAGGCCGGGAGGCGCAGGGCAGTGGGCTCTGGACGAAGGGGCCTGGCGGGATCTGATCCTGGGACTGCCCCTGAAAAACAAGGTGGTGGGGCTGCTTCACGGGATCAACGACGACCCTGCCGACGCTGTCCGCTGCCGGGAGCTCCGGATCCTTTCCGGCCGGGACTATTATATGGAAGAGATCCTGGGCCTGCGCTTCAAGGTCACTCCCTTTGCCTTTTTCCAAACCAACGTGGAAGCCGTGGAGCGGCTCTACCGGGAAGCCCTGGAGCTGATCCCGGACCTTGACGGAAAGGTGGCCTTTGACCTGTACTGCGGCACCGGCACCATCACTCAGGCTTTGGCGTTAAAGGCCCGGCGGGCCATAGGCGTGGAGCTGTCGCCGGAGGCTGTGGCGGCGGCCCGGGAAAACGCTGCCCTCAACGGCCTGGAGAATTGCAGCTTCATTGCCGGGGATGTGCTCCGGGTCCTGGATCAGATAGAGGAACAGCCCGACGTCATAGTGGTGGATCCTCCCCGCAGCGGCATCCACCCCAAGGCTATGCAAAAAATACTGAACTACGGGGTAAAGGAAATCATTTATATCTCCTGCAACCCCAAAACCCTGGCAGAGAACCTGGTTTCCGCCACAGAAAACGGCTACCGGGTGAAAAGCGTGAAGGCCTACGACAATTTCCCGTTCACAAAGCATGTGGAGACGGTGTGCCTCTTGTCCAAACTTTAAGCGAAGCAGCACATTCTGGTCGATATAAGCATGGACGAGCTCGACCTGACGGCTGCGGAGAAAAAGGCCACATATGAGGAAATCAAGGAATATGTGCAGGAACACTCCGGCTTGAGGGTAAGCAGCTTGTATATCGCTCAGGTGAAGCAGAAATATGGCATTATTGAGCGTGAGAACTATAACAAACCGAAGTCCGATGACACAAAGCAGCCCCAATGCCCGCCGGAGAAAGAGGTGGCGATTGTTGAGGCGTTGAAGCATTTTGGAATGATATGAGGTTGTGGTGAATATTTACCACTTCTTCAAAACTGTTGTTGAATTACTATGTTT
>JAUNBO010000054.1 GCA_030527065.1 Bacillota bacterium
ATTGGAGAAAAACATGAAGACCATCTATCTGGATTATGCGGCTACTACGCCGGTCAAACAAGAAGTCCTGGCGGAGATGCTCCCTTACTTTTCGGAAAAATTCGGCAATCCCTCCAGCCTGTACGCCATGGGACAGGAGTCCAGAGAGGCTTTGGAAAAAGCCCGGGCGCAAGTGGCTTCTCTCATCGGGGCCAAACCCAGAGAGATCAGCTTCACCTCCTCGGGGACAGAGGCGGACAACTGGGCGGTGGCGGGAGCCGCCAGGTCCCGGAGAAAAAAGGGCAACCATATCATCACTACGAAGATCGAGCATCACGCCCTCCTCCACACCTGTCAGGCCCTGGAGAAGGAAGGATTTGCAGTTACTTACCTGGATGTGGATTCCTGCGGCCGGGTGGACCCGGCGGAGCTGGAAGCGGCCATCACGGAAGGCACCATCCTTGTCAGCATCATGTATGCCAACAATGAGGTGGGGACCATACAGCCCATAAAGGAGCTGGCGGCCATCGCCAAAAAGCACGGCGTCCTCTTCCATACAGATGCGGTGCAGGCCCTGGGCAACATGGACATAGACGTAAAGGAGCTTGGGGTGGACCTTATGTCCGTTTCTGCACATAAGATCTATGGCCCGAAAGGAATCGGCGCCTTATATATCCGGCAGGGAGTGGCCATTGCCAACCTGGTTTACGGCGGCGCTCAGGAAAATAAAAAAAGAGCGGGAACGGAAAACCTCGGCGGCATCGTAGGCTTCGGAAAGGCTGCGGAGCTGGCGGGCCGGGACCTGCAGCAGCATCAGGCAAAGCTTGCAGGGCTTCGGGACTATTTCATAGAGCAGGTCCAACAGAGGATCCCGGAGGTGGATGTGAACGGTTCCCTGGAACACAGGCTGCCGGGGAACGCCAACCTGATTTTTAATTATGTGGAAGGAGAGGCCCTGCTTCTCTATCTGGACGCCAGGGGCATCTGCGCTTCCACCGGCTCCGCCTGTTCTTCCGCCAGCTTTTCTCCCTCCCATGTGCTTCTGGCCATGGGACTGCCGCCGGAAAAGGTCTACAGCTCCATCCGGTTCACCCTGGGAGATTTCACCACCAAAGAAGACCTGGACCATGTGACGGAAGAACTGGTAAGGATAGTGGAGCAGCTTCGGTCCTTCTCCCCATATAATAAGGACAGGCCCATGGAAAGCCGTCAGGTGCTGAGAGCATAGAAGATCATAGATTTTGGAAGGAGCAAGAGAATTGTCATGAGCATGTATAACGAAAAAGTAATGGAACACTTTATGCACCCGCAAAATGCCGGAGATATGGAAAACCCCTCTGCGGTGGGTTCCTACGGAAGCCCCGTGTGCGGAGATATGATGGAGATTTCCCTGAAGATAGAAGACGGCGTCATTCAGGACGCAAAATTCAAGACCTTCGGCTGCGGCTCCGCCATCGCTTCCTCCAGCGTGGCCACGGAGATGATAAAAGGAAAGACCCTGGAGGAGGCTCTGGAGCTGACCAACCAGAACTTTGTGGACGAACTGGGGGGACTTCCTGCACCCAAGGTCCACTGCTCCGTCTTGTCGGAGCAGGCCATCAAGCTGGCCATTTACAACTACGCCAAGGAGAAGGGCCTTCAACTGAAGGGTCTGGAGGGCTTCGACCCGGACAGAGACATTCACGATGACGAGGATGAGCACGAATAAAAAGGTGATTCTGGGACTCAGCGGCGGTGTGGACAGCACTGCCGCCGTTTTATTGCTGCAAAAAGCCGGTTATCAGGTGACCGGCCTTTTTTTCAGCGTGACGGAAAACCGGGAGGAAGAACATGAAAAGGCCCGGGAGGCCGCTGCCGCCCTGGGGATCCCTTTGCTTTACAGGGAGCTTTCCGCTCCCTTCCGGGAACGCATCGTTTCCTATTTTTGCGGAGAGTATATGAAGGGAAGGACTCCCAACCCCTGTGTGCTGTGCAACCCGGAGATCAAGTTCCGGGCCTTGCAGGAAGCTGCGGAGGAGGAAGGGGCGTCCTTTATCGCCACGGGCCATTATGCCGGGGTGGAACAGGACTCTTCTACCGGGATCTGGTTTCCCGTCAGAGGGCGAAGTCAGGCGAAGGACCAGTCCTACATGCTGTACCGTCTGCCGCAGGATATTTTGAGCCGTCTCCTTCTTCCCCTGGGAGAAATGGCTTCCAAGGAGGAGGTGCGGGCGCTGGCAAAGGCGGAGGGCGCCCCCAACGCCGATGCCGGCGACAGCCAGGAGATCTGCTTCATCCCTGATGGAGATTATGTCTCCTATATGGAAGGGCTGGGGTTCCGCCCCCAGCCGGGCTTTTTCCTGGACAGGGAAGGGAAGGTGCTGGGAAAACACAGAGGGCTGCCTCACTATACCATAGGGCAGAGAAAAGGCCTGGGCCTCGCCTTTGGGAAGCCCATGTATGTGGAGGGGCTGGACGGGGAGGCCAACACCGTCACCCTGGGAGACGGGGAAGGGCTGCTGCGGAAGGCTGTCTGGGCGGAGCAGTGCTTTTTCCACGGATACCCGCAAAACACAGGACTTCCCGCGGCCTATGAGGGGCTGGAAGTCCTGGGGAAGATACGTTATGCGGCAACGCCTGCTCCCGCCGTGCTGCGGGGTTGGGAAGGGGGCCGGCTTCTGGCGGAGTTCCGGGAAGCGCAGCGGGCTCCTGCGCCGGGCCAGTCCATGGTCTTTTATGCGGGAGACCGGGTGATAGGCGGCGGTATCATCTGCGGCAGTGAGGTCCGGGGCGGAAGCGTCAATACATGACGATGGCCATGACCGGACAGGCAGGGGCGCAATAACCGCAGGTGATACAGCGGCTGTGATCCACCTCTGCCAGCCCCCGGCTGTTGAGGAATATGGCATGATTCGGGCAGCGCTTTACACAGCTGCCGCAGCCCTCGCAATCGCCCTGGTCTATGGTTATCTTTTTATGGGAGAGAGAAGGGGTGTAGTCTTCCGGCAGCTTTCCTTCCAGATAGTCCAATATCTGGTCTATTTCGTATTTGTACCCAAAGCCTATCATCATGGAATCCAGGCCCGGAAGCCCGCTGGCATAGTCCAGGGCTTCCCTGAAATGGGGGGTCAGATTGCCGCCGCCGAAGACCTTCATGGCAAATACGCCTTTGCCTGCCTGATGGGCTTTTGCGATGGCGGCTTCCATTTCCTCCCGGGGACCCTTCCCGCTGCCTTTGCGTATGCCCAGGCCTGAAAAATTGATGAGGGGAAAGAGGATGTCCAGCTCCGGCGTCACTGCGGCCCGCTCCGCCGCATCGATATGGTGGGTGGAGATGCCCACGGCCTTTATCCGTCCCTTTGCCTTGGCGTCCTGCAGGCAGGCCCAGGCTCCGGCCCTATGCTCCCAATCCGGGTCCTCCCGGACCTCGTGGAGGAGAAAGATGTCTATGACGTCTCTGTCCAGGGCCTGGCGGCACTCTTCTATGGCAAAGTCCATTTCTTCATAGGATGCGTCCAGGCTCTTGGAGGCGATGACCGGGTCTCCGGAGAAGCCCTTCAGGGCCTGCCGTATGTAAGGGTAGGTTTTATAATACTGGGCCGTGTCCATGAAGTTGATACCGGCCTCCAGGGCATACCGAAGCACCGCCGCCCCTTCGTCTACGGGAAGATTCATCTGCCAGGGCCCTACGGTGAGGACGCCAAAGCCTGCCGGCGTCACCTGCAGCCCTGATTTCCCAAGGGGTTTCAATTCCAATGCCATATCCTTCACCTCTGTTTCGTTATAGATGCACATGAAAAGTACGATGTTGCTTTTCAAATTCTCAAACATTATATCACATATTTCATCGGGTGCGGCAGCTGCGGCGGAAAAGAGGAAGTTTTTGCGATTTTTCTTGTAAAACCCATGCCTCTTTGATAAAATAGGGACGCATTGTTTCACAGGAGGATAAAGTTTTTATGGAAAAAATAGGATTGAACCAGCTGCGGACCATGTTCCTGGAGTTCTACAGAGAAAAGGAGCATTATGTAAGAAAAAGCTATTCTCTTGTCCCTGAGAAGGATAAGAGCTTGTTGATCATAAATTCCGGCATGGCCCCTCTTAAGCCGTATTTTGCCGGGATCGAAACGCCGCCGGCCCCCCGGATGGCTACCTGCCAGAAGTGCATAAGGACCGGAGATATAGACAACGTAGGCTATACGGCCCGTCACGGCACGTTCTTTGAAATGCTGGGGAGCTTCTCTTTCGGCGACTATTTTAAAAAGGAATCCCTTTCCTGGGGCTGGGAGTTCATGACTCAGGTCCTGAAGCTGCCGGAGGAACGGCTGTGGGCCAGCATTTACGAAGAAGACGAAGAGGCTTACGATATCTGGCGGAATGTGATCCGCATGCCGGAGGAGCGCATTGTCCGCCTGGGCAAGGACGATAATTTCTGGCAGATCGGCATAGGCCCCTGCGGGCCCTGCTCCGAGGTCTATTATGACCGTGGAGAAGAATTCGGCTGCGGGAAGCCGGACTGCAAGCCCGGCTGTGAATGCGACCGCTATGTGGAATTCTGGAACCATGTGTTCACCCAGTTCAATGCGGACACAGAGAACAATTATACGCCTCTGGCCCATAAGAACATAGATACGGGGCTGGGGCTGGAGCGTCTGGCCTGCATCATGCAGGAAACGGATTCCATCTTCGCCGTGGACACCATCAGGCATATTTTAAAGAAGGTGGAGAAGGTCTCCGGCGTGGCCTATGAAGGCGGCGCCGCCAAAACCGACGTTTCCATCCGCATCATCACCGACCACATCCGCTCCATCACCTTCATGATAGGGGACGGCATCCTGCCCAGCAACGAGGGCAGGGGCTATGTTTTGCGCCGCCTTCTCCGCAGAGCCGCCCGTCATGGGAAGCTGCTGGGGGTGGAAGGGACCTTCCTGGCAAATCTGTCGGAAAACGTCATAGAGGTTTCCGGCGACGCTTATCCCGAGATACGGGAACGGAAGGAATACATCCACCGTATCCTTTCCATAGAAGAAGAGAAATTCAGCAATACCATAGACCAGGGCATGTCCCTGCTGCGGGAGCATATGGAGGAGATGAAAAGGGCAGGGGAGACCGTCCTTTCCGGAGACAAGGTTTTCCGCCTTTACGACACCTTCGGCTTCCCTTACGAGCTGACGGAGGAGATCCTGGCCGAGGAAGGCTGTTCCGCCGACGAAGAAGGCTTCCGCAGGAATATGGAACACCAGAAGGAGACGGCCAGGTCCGCCAGAAAGTCCGATATGGACCAGGGCTGGGCCGACGAGGCGGCTCTTTTCGCCGCCCAGGGGAAGACGGAATTCATCGGCTATCAGACCCTTCAGGGGGAAGCCGTGGTAAAGGGGATCTTCTGGGACAAAAAGCCGCTGGATTCCCTGAAGGAAGGGGACGTGGCCCGCATCGTCCTGGACCGCACGCCTTTTTATGCGGAAGGCGGAGGCCAGGCCTCAGACACGGGCATGGTCTATAACGACAGCTTCTCTGCGGAGGTCCAGTCCGTGGTGAGATTCCAGGATGTGTTTGCCCATAAGATCTGCGTCATTTCCGGCGCCTTACAGCCGGGAGACCGGCTCCATGCCATGGTTTCCGCTGTGAGAAGAAACGAGACCGCCAGGAACCATACGGCCACTCATCTGCTGCAAAAAGCCCTGCGCCAGGTCCTGGGAGACCACGTGGAGCAGGCGGGTTCCAGCGTTACGGAGGAGAGCCTTCGTTTCGACTTCACTCATTTTGAAGCCGTTTCCAGGGCTCAGTTGGCGGAGATAGAGAACATCGTCAATGAAAAAATCTGCCAGTTCCTTCCGGTGGAAGCCCGGGAGATGCCGCTGGAGGAGGCCCTGAAAACCGGAGCCATGTCTCTCTTTGGAGAAAAATACGGAGATACGGTGCGGGTGGTGTCTGTCGGAGATTTCAGCTGCGAGCTCTGCGGAGGCACCCATCTGAGCAATTCCGGCCAGGCCGGAGCCTTCAAGATCCTCTCTGAAAGCAGTGTGGCCGCCGGCGTCCGCCGTATAGAGGCCATCACAGGCTCCGGCGTTTATAAGCGTCTCAACGAGAGTGAACGGATCCTGAGCGAAGCCGCCGAAACTCTCAAGACCAATACGGACGGCCTTGCGGCAAAGGTCGCTTCCTTGGCGGAGGAAGTGAAGGGCTGCCGGAAGGAGCTGGAAGAGTTCCGCAGAAGCGCCCTGGACACCGTAATCGGAAAATCTCTGGAAGACGCCGTCACCATCAACGGCGTAAAGCTGGTGCGCCGGCATCTGAAGGAAGATTACGACGTCAACGACCTCCGCATCCTGTGCGACAAGATAAAAGAAGTCAGCCCCTCCACGGTGATCGTTCTTGCCCTGGAAGGGGAGGGGAAGGTCACCTTCATCGTGGCCGTTACCGACGATCTGCTGGACAAGGGCTATCACGCCGGCAATCTCATCAAGAAGATCGCGGCGGCAGCCGGCGGCGGCGGCGGCGGGAAAGCGGATATGGCCCAGGCCGGCGCCAAAGACGTATCCCGGATAAAGGACGCCCTGGATACGGCCGCCACATTGCTGTAGTTTATTACAACAATATTAAATAAAAGATTTCATCTTGTTTCCGAACCAGCCTTTGCTATAATGTATATGTACTGAGGAAGGAGGTTTGAAAGATGGAGCGAGATACGATCCTGTTCAAAAACCCGGAAAAAGGAGCCCAGGAAACCACCGAGGACATCCTGCGTTCTGTTTACAACGCATTGGAAGAGAAGGGATACAACGCCATAGACCAGATGGTGGGCTATATCCTCTCGGGAGATCCTTCCTACATTACGGCTCATAACAACGCCAGAAACATCGTCAGGCGCATAGAAAGAGACGATCTGGTGGAAGAGCTGCTTCGCGGATTTTTGAAAAAATAGACACAGAAGAACAGAAGGCGGACTGCGCGTCCGCTTTTCTTTTGTTGTTCAATACCGGAAAGGCCGGTGAAAGGACTGGATTTTTGAGGATCATAGGATTGGACGTAGGAGACAAAACCATCGGCGTTGCAGTCAGCGACGCTTTATTATTGACTGCCCAGGGGAGAGAGACCATCCAGAGGATCGGCCCCCGGAAGGATGCAGACAAGATCATTGCCCTGGTGCGGGAAGAAAACTGCAAAAAGGTGGTGGTGGGCCTGCCCTTGAATCTGGACGGCTCCGACAGCGTTCAGACCCAAAAGGTGCGGCAATTTACAACCCTGCTGGAAAACAAGCTCCGCAGCAGCGCTTTGCAAAATGTGGAGGTCCTGTTTCAGGACGAGCGTTTCACCACCTCCATGGCGGAACAGGTGCTGATCCAGGCGGACCTGAGCCGGAAAAGGCGCAAGGAAGTCATCGACAAACAAGCCGCCGTTATTATTCTCCAAAGCTATCTGGATACAATGCGTATGTCCACAGTCTGAAGCGGTCCCTTTTTTCCCGTTTTGGCCGGCTTACGGTTCTTATCTGTTCCCGCCCCGGTTCCTGTCTCCCGGCTTATTTCCGCCGCTGCGCCTTGAAAATGAACAAGAGCAGGAGCAGCAGGTAGAGGACGATCAGTCCGCAGGAGAGGAAGAGCATGGATGGGGATTTCGGCGCCATGCCGATGAGTATGAGCATGGGGGCGCCCAGCAGGATCGCAAAGCTCGTACCCGTAAGCAGATTGTTGGCGGCCGGCGTTTTGAAACTGGGATCGATTTCCCGGAGCAGCAGGATGCCTGAGCTGATGGTGCCCGTCATCATGCCGAACATGGAGAAAAAGCCCTCGTAGTAGTAGGACGGATATATTTTACGGCAGAGCCATTTCAAATAAAAATAAGTGACGACAGCGCCCAGTACGGCCATCAGCAGGAAGGGGAGCCACAGTCCTTTCAAATCCTTGATGTCTATGGCGCAGATGCCGGCAATGACCATGATATCGAAAGCACAGCCGGAGATGCGGCTCAGCAGGTAATTGTTGGGGTATTGATGGGTCATGATGCGGCTCTTCGTCAGCAAATCGAAGAACTTCCGGCAGATCAGGGCGAGAAGCGCGCCGATGACAAAGTTGAAGCCCCAGATCAGCGGCGATACGGTGGCGGAGATCCCCGGTGCGGCAGCGGCCAGAAACTCTGTGAGATATTTGGAAAACAGATAAGTGAACATATAGACCAGCAGGACCAGTGCGATCTGGACCGAAAGCCGGTCCACGGATTCAGAGACCGGCAGTTCGTTTTCGCTTTGAAAGGCGTCCACCGTAACAGAGCCGGATAAGACCTCCGGCGTTTCCGCATGGAGCCGGTGCCTGCGGAACTGGATATTCAGGTCTATCACACCGATGGTACAGGCCACAAGGAAACCGGCGGCGGCAATGGACAGGCCGAAGGATTGTCCCCCGGCAAATCCCAACACCTCGTAGGTGCTGCCTACGTTGTTGGCTTGTCCGGGGCCCTGTCCGTAGCCCATGGGCAGGAGCAAACCGGCAGCCTTGAAAAACTCCGGCATGAAGGTGTAGGCCAGGGTGATGGAAACCCCCAGTCCCACTATGGCCTGGACCAGGTAGGTGCTGACGATGAGAGCGCCGCTTTTGGCGGCGGTAAAGTCCGCATCGGGCGGGCCCTCCCGCCTCTCGGGAACGCGGAGAGAGAGGGCGATAAAGCCCAGGGCAATGGTATGATAGGTGATCATTTCCATAAAGCCCGGATCTATGGCCAGGAAGTCGAAAAGCCGCAAAAACAAAGCCAGAAAGCCCGCCAGCACCGCCGTCGGGATAAGGGTCTTTCTGATAAACACGATCTTTCGACGGAGGACATTTGCCACAAGCATAACAAAGGCAATAAATCCAAATTGGATCATAGCGTTCCAAAGGTCCAGATTCATTGAGGAAAAGTCCATAGCGTTTCTCCTATTTTGTACCGGTCAGCAACCGGTAAGCGGTAACGTATTTCAGTGAGGAAAGGGAAGCCTCGGATAAGGATTCATATGACCGGTGATTGATGGTGGAGAATATGAGGAATTTTTGGTTCCGCAGCTGCATGCCCAGGATCTCGGAAAAAGGCAGGATCAGAGGCGGTCTCTTATCATTATAATGGAAGATCAGTTTGTCCTTATATAAGGAGAGGCGGCCAGAGCCCAGCGAGGTCCGTTTCAGCCCTGAAACGGAGATGAGCTGCCTGTCTTCGTCTTCAAAGATGGGCACATCGTCCTCTGTCGCCCGGTATTGGTCCAGGTGTTCTGCAAACCAGGAACGCTGCCACTTGTCCCATTCCAGCACCGTGGAGAAAGGAGCCGGCTCCATGGTTTCACTTTCCAGATAAGCTTGAGGCGTGTAACGCAGAGAAAGCCCGCAGGAACAGAAGAAAAGATCGTCCTTGCTGGTGAGGGTGGAAATCCGGTGGCAGCGAGGACACAGGTAAAGAGCAAGCTCCAGCTTTTCGGCCAGGGCCTTTCCTTTATACGGGATCTGTTCCGCAGCCTGGGTCTGATAGGCATTCACATATAGGTCCTTCCGAATCAGCGCATTCACGGCATCCGTGCTCATATGTTCCAGTTCGGCGGCAGTGAGGCAGCTGACCGGTGTTCCCAGCATCCGGCCCCGCCTCGGATAGGAAGCCCATCTGGGCGTGGAAAAATAACCGCCGTCGATTCTGTAAGTGACCAGTCCGGCTCCGCTTCGTTTGACCAGCTTGCCGATGGCGTCGCCGATCTCGTTGCTTTCTCCGTTATCGGACATATTTCCCTCCGGGAAAATACAGACGTTTTTTCCGCTCCGGAGGGTGAAAAGGATGCGTTGGACCGCTTTCAACTCTCCGGCAGTTTTAGGGTAGGGGATGGGCGCCGCGAGAAAAGAAATAAGACGCCCCCTTAATCCCCAGCGCAGCACGTGGGCCCCCGAAAGAAAGTACATATGTTCGGGAAAAGCCGAAGCCACGAAAAAAGGATCCCAGGGGGATGTGTGGTTCACCAATATGATGGAAGGAACGGGAATATCCGCAGCCCGAGTGCTGCGATAATTGAATTTCAGCCACAGATACGGCTTGATTGCGATGCGCAATACTTTATAAACAAAAATATGTAATATTTCGTTATGCATAAATAATATTGTAGAGGTTGCAATAAAAAAAGTCAAGAACAAGAGGGCGGAAAGGGCGGCTGTCAGGGGAAAAACGACGAAAGAAGAGGTGTTTTGAGCAAAGCACAACTTTTCCTAAAATATCAATTTTCGGAAATGATGCAGCGCTTTTCCGTAAGCCGGCCCATTGTTCCTTCAAAAACCACGGTTTTGGCCGGCCATGGGTTCTTTTGCCGTTCCTTCAGGATATTTGAACCTTGATATTCCAATGGTATTTTTCCGGGCGAAACGGCGAGGCTTTTATTTTCGATTTAAGGCCCCTTTTTTCACTTTGTGGACCTGGGATACCTTTTATTGGACGCCTGAAATCCTGTGTCTGTTTCTGTAAGCTTCCGTTTCGCTTTCCGCCGGCCCATCGGCGCTGTTTCCGGCCCTAAACGGCCTGCGGGATCAGAATGGTTTGTCCCGGATATATTTCCCCGGCCCGGATATCGTTCTGCTGACAAATGGCATGTACGATCTTTCGGACGTCCTGATTTTCCGGACCATATTCCAGGGCCAGATCCCAAAGCGTATCTCCGGCGGAAATCTCCACGGCTACGTATGCAGTCTGAGCTGCGCCGGGCCGGCCGAAATCTTCTCCGAGGGCTGTCCCTGTGGCGCCCAGAACTATGACCATGACCACTGTAAGGAATATAAGAAACCGGCCCTTTGACTTGATGCGGTATTTCCTTTTCATTGAACTCCCCTCCTGCCCTTCGAAAACATTTGTTCGTTTTCTGTATTTTAGCAGAACAGAGGTTCTTTGTCAAGAACAAAATTGAACATTTGTTCG
>JAUNBO010000055.1 GCA_030527065.1 Bacillota bacterium
TCGATAAGAGGGATGAACAGGGCTGTGTATACTGCAAGCAGGGGCATGACCTGCCAGAGCACATGATAAACGGAGAGCCTAACGGCAGGATATACGATGTATGTATAGACGCATGGGATGGTAACTGGTACATAGAACAGACTAACGGTGTTGATATCGGCATACAGTATTGCCCCATATGCGGGAGAAAGTTGGAGGGAGAGCGTGATGAATGAAGGATTGATTAAAGCAGAAAATGTCATAAAACGCCTGTCATCATTGGTCATAACCGATGACCTATACGGCATAGGCAAACAGGACGGAATCAATTATGCGTTGAGAGTCATAGCAGAAGAGCCGTTTGTCCCAGAGAGAACCGGGCGGTGGATTGAAAAAGAGCGGCATGAACATTTTCCGTCAGGGCAGCCATACAAAGCAGACTATTGTTCACTTTGCGGCAAACGAGGGTGCGCAGGATATGACTTCTGCCCCAACTGTGGGAGCCGGAACGGAGAGGAGGACGGAGATGACTAAAATGATTGAAAGTGATAAGATACTTCCGTTGTTTCGGCTTATCTTATACAAACACCCGCATGTGGAACAAATCATGGAAGATATAGGGGAAACAGTAAAAAAGATGTCTGTGGACGCTGAACCGGTGCGGCATGGGCGGTGGATAGATGGATATTGCAATCGCTGTGGAAATGAAGCATTGGCTGCACCGAATAGTGAAACATTGGAATGCACCGAATGGTGTCCATGGTGTGGGGCGAAGATGGAGGAGGCAGAGGAATGAAAACCAGCGAATTGATTACGAGATTAAGAGAAAAAGCGCAAGGCTATTCTTTTGGTGAAAGGTGGCTGATTTGGGAATTGTGCAACAAGTTAGAGATTCTTGTCGATGGGCCGCCGGCGGGGAGATTGATTAACGTTAATAAGCTGGTTGATAATTTGCAAGACCAGTCTGCCTTTTGCAGCGGGTGCCCACATTACGGGGAACCGGGAGGGTGCAATCTTCCGGGAGGGCCCGGATGTGCAGCATGGAATATCGCTCAAGAGGCCGCAGCCGATATCGAGATTATGCGGAGCCTCCTTGACAAGCGGTGCGACACTTGCCCCCATGTAGAGTGGGCCCGGACTGAGAACGCCGACCTAAAACAGCGGCTGAAAGAACTTGACGAAAAGGAGAATGGAAATGGGACGGATGATAAAGCAAAGCTTCCACGCCAGCGCCAAGGTTAGGAGAGCCGAAGAGAAAATCATGCCCGGCCCAGTCGTTACATACCAGATTCCCAAGACGGAAGTGGAAAAACGATACGGCAGGCCCGGAGAATTGGCAGAAAAAGCACCGTTAATACCGAAGTTGAAGAAAAAGGAGAAAGCGAAATGAATACAGTTGTTCTGATTGGAAGATTAACAAAAGCGCCGGAGCTGCGGCAAACACAATCCCAAATGGCAGTTGCGTCATTCACATTGGCAGTGGACAGGCCCTACAACAAGGACAAGGAGAAGAGCGCCGACTTCCTGCGAATCGTCGCCTGGGGCAAGACAGCGGAGATATGCGAGAAGTATCTTACCAAAGGCCAGAAGGTGGCCGTGCAGGGCAGGATCCAGACGGGAACCTACGAAGGCAAGGACGGGAACCGGGTTTACACCACCGACATCATCGCCGAGCGGGTAGAATTTTTGGAGGGCAAGAACAAGGAACGCCAAGACGACGCACCAGAAGGATTCCAGACACTCGACGACGATGAACATATCCCCTTTTAGGGAACAAGGGAGGGCGAAATGAACTCAAGGGATAAGGGCAAGCGTGGCGAATTGGAACTATCCAAGAAGCTGAAAGAATACGGCTATGACACCAGAAGGGGCCAGCAATTTTCGGGGGCAAACGGCGACGCTGATGTAGTCGGAATTTCTGGGCTACATATCGAGTGCAAGCGCACGGAAACCTTACGCCTGTATGACGCTATGGCACAGGCGATAAGCGACGCAAAAGACGGCGCCATCCCCGTTGTAATGCACCGGAAGAACCATTGCGAATGGCTCGTTATCATAAGGCTTGATGACTTTATTGCGATGTACAGGGAAGCAGGAGGAAACTGAAGTGCTATACAAATACACGGAATTCAAAGTGGAGAAATTGCTGAACGACCACCCGGAAAACAAGGAAATTCTCGACGACCTGCGGGCGCAACTCCGGGAAATGATAGAAGCAGAATTAAGGGCCAAGCCGGAAAGCGTCGGGGAGCGGAAGCAGACCAATGACGGGATCGTGAATCTTCTTGTTCGGAAGGAAGATTTAGAGCGGAAAGTCGCCGACTACGCCGACACGGTAGAACGGACGGAAGCCGCCCTGAACCGGCTCACCGAAGAAGAGCGCCTTGTCATAGACTGCTTCTTCTATAAAAGCATGTCAAGGGGCCAGGCGCAGATATGGCTGGAACGGAAGCTGCACATTTCCCAATCGGAAGTGTACCGGCGGCGGAGGGCTGCTTTGGATAAAATACAGCGCCTTTTGTGGGGGTAAAACACCCATCAGGCCCCATTATACCAAAAGCCAAAAAAAGTCGCCCACAGGCGCTCTCACAAGCCCACAAGGAGGTACACATGATTGCAATCACCCAAGCGAAGCTGCGGCCATTCGATTTACATATCGGCGACAAAATATCCTGTGAATGGCTGGACGGGATAAAGCGCCCCGGCACCGTCACCGATATCAGCACCTATGTATTCACCGTCACCAACGGCAAATACAAAACCGCCTTCCGCATCCTTGACTACCGGCTCGGGCGGTTCGGGCAAAAAAATAGCCCCCGAAGGGGCTACTCGAAACTAAATGCCGAGGGCATCATACACCGCTCTCCGTTCCGGCGAGGTAAGGTCCGGATAGTGCTCTACTATGTACTGCCGCTTCTTGCTGGACTTTTCAATGTCCTTCACGGCCAAGGCGATTCTGTAATACTCATTCGCTGTCAGGCCGCGCGCAAGGACTTTTTCTGCCTTCTTCACAGCTTCATCGCTGAGTCCAAACGCCTCATAGTAAGCGGCATTCGCCCTGTTCTCTGCCAACACCAACGCCTTAGCTACATGGGTTTCTACACCGGCTGCATTGACTGTGGCCATCATTTCTTTATAGGTGTCCCTGTATCTTTCCGGCGATATCCCGGCAGCCTTCGCAATGGAATAATTGTCAGTCACCGTTTTGCCTAAGTCGGAAAGCCATATCGTGGTGGGCTGTCCGGCCTTCGTCAGCATTGTCATTTTCGCCGTATAAGCAGCGTCGGAATAAACCTTCTCAATGGCATTTTCCTTTTCGGTTTGGTTCATCGCCCGGTATTCCGCCGATTTAATCAACCGGCTCAACTCGTCATAAGCGGTTTGCCCACGAAGCTTCATGTATTCTGTCCGTTCCTCACCAGTCATGCGGTAAGATTTTCCGTCTTGCGTGAGCGTCCATTCGCTTGTGTCCGGCGGTAGGATTCCCGTATTCCCGTTCATCTCATACAATCTGGCGATTTCCTCATCTACTTCGGTAGTCTGGAGCCGGTTCATGTAGGCCGGGCTCAATAGGTTTTCAAGCGTATTGCCCGTATATTCGCCAACGCCTTCCTTTTCCTGCGTCCTGCCCCATCTGTCCACATTCGGCTCCCGGGTCTGGCTGATAAACGGAAGTTTGGACACGATGTTTTTGTTCACGTTATAGCCAAGATAGCTTGCCAGCTTCCCTTCTTTGTCAGACGTATTTGTCCTGTACCCCACCGGGTCGATAGAACGTGCCACCTGCCCGGCAAGCGTCGGGACTGTCTGCCCAACAAGTGAGAAGCCAAGGTTCCCAACGCCCTTCGCTATGCCGGAGAAAACATTCCCGTCCCCGTAAGCGTTTGTGTCTAACATGTTGGAAAGCCCCTGCAACATCGACATTTCAAATACCGGGTCTGCAATGTTGGCAATCGAATCAATGAATGCGCCGAGGTCTGCGCCGCTCTCTTCCCGGGCATTGTGCCACTCCGCACCGAGAAACAGCGGAACGGCAGCAGGAACAAGCCAGTTCAAAGTCGCAGAAACCGGCTGCCCGGCAATCTCAACTTCCAGCGAATAAGGTTGTTCGCCCTGGAGTTTGCCAAAGTCACCTTCTTTGCTTCTCGGGATTGTGACTTTAAGAAGTCCCTGGCTTGCGAGATACCAGCCAAGAATAGCGACAGCCGAACCCGTAAGTCCTGCGGCAAGCCTGTCAATGGCCCCTGCAATATCGCCCGTTTTGGAAGAACGTGCAAATTTAAACCCCGACTGGATAACCCCGACAGGGGAATAGTCGATACTTCTTCTGAGCAGGTTGAGCGGTGTCCGCTTAAAGGGTACGGCAGCTTCAATGCCATAGCCCAACATCTTCTCACCTGTTTTTTCAGAGGCCCTTAATTGGGCGGAGCTCTTAGAAAGGTAGTCAGATACCTTATTTGCGTCACGGAAGGTTGCCCTCTGTGCCTCAAGTTTGGCCGCTTCATGAATCTCATCAAGAAGTTTTTTGTCGGAAAGCATATCCGCCGTAATACCACGAGATTTCATGATTTTGGCGAATGAGTTGCCGTATACCCGTGTCAGCCAGCCCTTGTCGCCCTGTATTATCTTCCAGCCATCATTCAGCAGCGTATTTGTTCCTGCACGCCATGCCTCTATGCCCTTCCCGAATGTCTGTGTGGCTTTCCCCAGTTTGGGATTGATTTCCTTGAGCCTTTGAGTGAGTTTTGCGTCGTCCCGCCCGAAAATGGAAACATCTATCGGCCTGCCTGTGGTGCTGATGTCGGCGTATTTCGCTTGCCCCTGCAAGTCACTCATCCTTTTCTGCGCCTGCTCACGGCCAAGTTCCACAAGGTGTTTGTCTTTACGTGTCAGGATCGTTTTTGTCCTGTCCATCTGGTTCATCTTACCGGCCCGGACAAGCGCTGCTTCCATCGGCGTGCCCAGTGCGTCTTTCATATAACGCATAAGGTAGGAAAAACTATTGCTGACTTCATTTCGCCCAATGGTTTTGAGGTTCCCGAGCATTGCCGTGTACCGCCACGCATTGAATTTGTCGGCAAAGGTGGGCGGCACCTGCTCCCATATCTCCTTGACTGCATCGTCAAAGATGTCTTGAATGTCATTGTCGTCCGTTGCTTCTGCGATTCTTTTCGCTGTCTTCGGTGAGATTTTAACGTCCGCGCCCGTCTTTTTCGAAATTTTAGCAGCGGTTCGCTGGACTGTCGCCAACCGTCCTTCCGGCGTGAGCCGCTTCAACATTCTTGCCGCCTGCAACGTTCGGGCAGATTCACTCAGCATGAATGTGACATCTTCTAAAACCTCAAGCGCTTTGGCGTGGTCGCCCTTCTTTATAAACTCCTGTACCAACCTGTAACCCAGGGCAATGTCCCCGGAAGTCGGCGTAGTGTCGGAACGGCTTTTAACCTTAAATGCGGCGTATGCGTTGTCAAGGCCACTCTCTGCGATTGTTGCGTTGGCCTCCTCAACGGCAGCTTTGTTTGTTTTCGTGTGCTTTGTGAAGTCGCCATCAAGAAGCGCACTGTCAATCTCGTCCGACAAGGCTTCCATTGACTTCGCTTCCTTTATGGTTTGAGCGTGCTGGCTGGTGTCGCCATACCGTGTGGCCTTTGGGACTTCCGCTTCCTTCGTGAGAACGTTCCCGTCTTTGTCAATTACTGTTTCGCCCTTCCTGAGCGTTCCGTACTGGTCTATGGCTTCCTGCATGGTGTCGGCAGGACGGGCCGTGTCTGCGCCTAAGTCCCTTATGCCTTGCGTGGTAGTTCCAGACGGGGGCTTTGGGGCATTTGGGGGGTTGACATTTGCACTCCCGCTTCGTATTATGTTATCAGGACTTAGCCCAACTCCGTTTGCGGTAGGTACACCTACGTCGGCATTCGGAGAAGGCCCTAAGTCCATTTCATCTATTGGACGAGTTTGAGCGTTTGAAACATTTTTCTTGACATTTCCTTGAGAATTATATATGTTGAATATAGGGTCTGACTTAGCTTCCCTTGCGGGCAATTGTAGCCCGTTAAGCAGGAGGTCGTCCAGGCCCATTTTTTTATTCTCATACAAAACGTTTCCTGCTTGGCGTTGTGCGGATATGAAATTCTCATATTCGTTGCGCCCATAAACGCTTGCAATCTCATTGGATAGACCAATGTTTCCATTTTTATCCAAATGTACGGCGGCCATCACGGGCCGTCCTTCACTATCCAGCATTTTTGTAAAAATAACCAAACTGTTGTCTTGTGAGCCCGACTTCAAAATAGCCGCTGGATTCTTAATGTTCCGGTGCAATAGCCGCAACGCTTCAAATCCTAAATTATGCCCTTGTTCAAGCCCCAAGTACCCCTGCGGATATGCGATTTTTCTGACGTCTGATTGCTTCATTGTCATGGGCCGTGCCTTTGCGCCATATTTTTGGAGAATTTCTGGCGTTTGCCCTAAAGTCAAAACCTCATGCACAGGTTTTCTGTCGAGCATCACATCCGTCACTTGCCGCATAAAATCATTCTCCGTTTTAATGTCAGGCAATACCCGCTTCGCTCCTTTTACCACATACGGCAACCCTTCTAAAACGCCGCCAGCCACAAGGTCAAGACCTGTATTCAGGGCGATATTTTTAACTGCTTCGGTGCCCCGCAAACCTTCTTTATTGAGTGCAATATTGGCATTCAAGGGGAGATCCACCAGCAGGGTAGTCCCCGCACTTCCCGCAATGCGCCGCCCAATTTCCGGGGTTATCCGTGAGGTTACGCCAACGGCGCTTTTCCCGGCTTTTACAGCATTTATCGCTGCCTGGGCATTCGCCATATTTGAAATGACCCGTCCCGCTACTCCCGCCGCCTTACTGCCTATCACGCCGGGGCTTGCTACCCCGTATGCTGCGGCAAATTGAGCCAACTCACCGGCGATTTTCCCCGCTTTGTGCGCCACTGTGCCTTCTGTTTCTGATGTGTCAATTTCGCCGATTTTCTTTTCCAGAGAAGCTTTCGGGCTGTTGAGCGAGAACCCTTCCAGAAACCCCGTAAACATGGGCCGCTCTTCAAACGCTTGCTGGGTCTGCTGGACGAGTTTCTCTCTTTCGGATTCTTCCATGTTTCGGGCATATGGAAGCCCTATGCCCGGAAGAGAAACATTATATGCAGACAAAACGCTCTCCCAACTCGCCAGGGGAAGAGCCGCACTTTTTTTCGGTGTGCTCTTTATGTTTACCGAGTTTGAAGTATACGGAAGCCCAACGGCGGGGGAAACAACCGGGGGGAGATTCACCACGGTGTTCGCCGCAGGCAGCTTTGCGGTTCTGTTGCCCGCTCGCGCTTTTGTGGCAGCTATTAACCGTTCCTCTTCCAGCCTTGCCAATCTGGCCATTTCTTGTGAGGCTTTCGACCCCACATACCGCTCTATTGCCATGAGAAACCTCCTATATGGTTACCGCAAATTGAGCAGCCAGTGCCCGTGCTTCCGCTTCGGTAATCGTTCCATTCCTCAATCCTGCTACTATTTTCATTTCTATCCCAACTGGGTCCTTCCCGCCGGAAGCGAAGGCATAATTGCTCAATTCAAGCATTAACCTTTGATAGCCGGGGCTCTGGGAGCCAATTGCGCCGGTTGTTCCGGTTCCAGCAGTTTCAAGCCCGAGATATTGCCTCGCCGTAGCGTCGTCGATGAGGTCATTCTCCAACAAAGCTATGATTTGCGAAGGTGTAAAGCTGCTGTTTGTGGAAGAAGAACCGCCGGAAGAACCGCTTGAACCGCCCCCGCTGTAACCCGTAAACACCTGCGGCGATATGTTTGTGCCGAGCAGGGAATTGAGCATGGAGTAATCTCCCGCTTCCGCCGCCAACTGCGCCGCATAAAGCTGATTGGCGTAGGTGTCCTGCTCCTGCTGATAGGCGTACTGCTGCCGCTGCAAATCGTATTCCGCCTGCCACTGGTCTTGCGCTGTCTGTGCAGAAGCCGCATTCTGGTAAAACGACGCATAGTTTGCGTACATCTGGGAGGCCAGATTGGCAAGGTTCGCATCCCCCGTCAACATGGCCTGCGTGGCAAGGTTCTGGATTTCTTGCAGCGCATTGTTCCGCTGCTGGTCCGCCTGTGCCCTTTGATTCTCATAGTCCGCCTGTACACCGGCCAAGGTGCTTTCAGCCATTCCGCCCGTGTAGCCCATGGAAGCCAGATAGTCCTTCATTCCAGCCTGTGAACGCTGGTTCGCTATGTACGCCTCCCGCTGCTGCTGTGCATAGTCCTGCTCAACCTGTGATTGCGTCCCGTAAATGGATTCAAGCGTTGCCTGCTGCTGTCTTTCAAGGGCTTCCCTTTGCGCCTGTTCGCTCTGCTGGAGCGACGTAAGGGCCTGCTCGTAATAGGCATTCGGCGCAGTTGTGGAATAGCCACTTGTTGCGCTCTGCGGCACCGTACTCTGCTTGTCCGTGTTCTGCGCCGCAAGGTACTGCTGGTACAATGCCCTCTGCGTGGCTGAATCGATTGCCCCGCCACCGGCATAATTCGTTTGTCCGGCAAGGTTAGAAATAAGCATTGAAGCAGCTGCGCCCATGTCAACACCCTGCGCTGCGGATAGCCCCGCTATCCTGTCTACATTCTGATTCATCCATGCCGTAGTTGCGTCCGTCCCGTTAAATGTATAATCGCTTCCCGTGGTCTGGGACGTAGAAGTGGACGGCAGCGCACTTGCGTTTTGTCGGCTCAAGACATTCGCATAAGCCTCCTGAATGCTCGGCGTGCTCGCCTGATTCTTAGCCTTTGTTGCGGCCGCTGTCGCTCGCCTGTTTACAATCCTTGCCATTTCGCTTTCCCCTTCCTTATCCTTCAACCTCCGGCAGTCCGGCAATGCTGGTCAAAAGGGACAGTACCCCGGCCAGTACCGACGCACTTGCCACCATCACCCAGTCCACGGAGCTGATAACGACTGATGTGCCTATCATCGCCACCGCCGTTTGCGCTACCGTTTTGACGGCCCTTACTGCTGCGGCCTTAATCCATGTCTTTGTTTTGTTGCTCATTTCTATTTCCCCTTTCTACTGATTGACCAGGGATTCTTGCAATTTATCCCTGGTCTTCTTCATGGCTGTTACATTGTTGCCATCAATCATGTGGTTTAGTAGTTGCAACATGGCCCGGGATTGGTCCCGGCTCATGCTCTCCAACCGTTGTAATGTCTGGTAGTCCTTCTCACTGCGACGCTCCAGTTCTGTCACTCTTTTGGCCACCTGCGTCGCCGGGCGAATGAATTTCCACACCACCGCCACCGCTGCACCGACCACACTTACACCGCCGCAGACGGTTAATATCTGTTGCATAAGTATTGTCATTCCTTTTTCCCCTTACATCCTGTCTAACATCGCTAAAATCTCGCCCTTAGTAAAGGCCCCGTCCAAGTCGCCCCGGTGTTTGTCCGGTTCCGTGACGATTCCCTTTGCCGTCAGGCTGTCCAAATACACTTCAGCCCAATGCGATGCATCCGGCACCCAGGCAATGCCCAGATAGTCCAGTATGCCCTTTGCGTCCGCCATCGCCAATGTGTTCCGGTACGAAGCGGTTTTCAGTAAGGCCACTTCAGCCTTGTTTGTATGGAAGCCATGTTCGATAAGCACGGCAGGGGCATTGGTGTACCGAAGGACATAGTAAAGTTCATGGTTCAGGGCAGAAGAGCGCACATTGATTCCCGCTTCCTGCGCCCTGGCAATGATGGCTTTAGCCGCTTTGTTTCGCCCTGCGCTGTCACCAGCTACCGAAGTGTAGATGCAGAACCCCGCCGCCGTGCTCCATGTGCTCCCGGAAGCGTTGCTGTGAAGGCTCACGAAAAGGTTCAAATCCTTTATGGCATTGGCAATTTCCACCCGCTTTTTCAGGCAAAGGCTGTCCGTGGCAGCCAGCAGGTGTTCGTCGGTTCGAGTGAGTGTCACTTCCACCCCATGCCTTTCCAGAATGGCCTTTATCCGGTAGGCCATGTCCAGGGCAAATTCATGTTCGTAATAACTCCCGTCCGGGCTGCACTTCCCGGCAGTTTCCACGCCGTGGCCTGCGTCTAATACAACTTTTGGCATACTCTTCTCCTTCCTGGCCCACACGCATATGTAGTTGTGGACCTTTCGGCTCGACTTGATAATCTCACCGTCAAAATCGCATTGTGAGCTCCCGCCACCGTCTACATTGATGGCGTTGATACAACCGGCAGAAAGCATGTCCGCTGCCAATTCTTTTAAGGTGTAGTCCGACGCACCGGACACATCCGGCAAGCAGCGCAGGACAAGGCTGTCCGCAGTCAGGCCGATGGCAGACCGGCCCCTGTCCCCGCCCAGGGCAGCGGGAGTGCTGAACGGGACTATTTTGCCTTCTCGTATCAGATGCGGGTACGACCCGATGAAATATGGAGCGCCCACGCTATTCCCGTAGGAGAAGGTGATTTTGTCCCCGTCAAAGGCATAGCCGTAAGGGTCGCCGCCCGTCGATAACACCTGCCGCCCTACCGTCAGATAGCCAACCGGCTTAAATGTGGACATGTTGTAAAGCCCCAGGTTCATGATGTGCGTACATCCGGTTTCTGCCTTCACCGCTGCCATGCCCTGCTTCTTTGTGTCCACATAGATTTCCACCCGCTCAATGTCTGTGAGCGGTATTTTTGCGATGCTGCCTAACATGGGTTTCCTCCCTTCTTATGGGCTCCGCTACAACTCCCGTA
>JAUNBO010000216.1 GCA_030527065.1 Bacillota bacterium
ATTCCCTGACGTCCGGCGCCGGACAAAATAAAACGCCAGGAATGGAAAGCGGTTGGTTACTTTTCCCGGGGGCGCCAGGGGGAGCGGTTTGCCGGTCTGTCCCCCTGGCGCCCCTTGAACAGTAACAGCGGTTGCTGTTTGAAGTTTATTTTATATGAAATCCTTGCAATCTTCAAGAGTTATGGGGTATAATTTCAAATGGTCAGCCGCCTTCAAGCGGCGGCAGCGGAGCAGCGGCTTCCTCCGGCTTTGCCGGAAATGGCCGGCTCCCGGTTCTTTTGCGCAAAAAGGAGGTGCAAGGGCGTGGATAGCAGCGGACCCAGTCCCCGAAGAAAAAACTGTGCCCCAAGGGTGAAGGAAACGGCTCCCGCAGCTTGCGCCTGTGCTTGCGTCTGCATCTGCTGAGCCTGTCTTTCTCTCAGATTGGGGTAGACTATGCAAAGGAGGTATGCCCCAATGGAGTACGAATTCGAGAAGCAGTTTGAAGAAACGGTGGAGGCCATATTGGCCCTCCTGAGAGAAAAGAAATACGTCCAGGCCCGGAAGGAGATCCTGGCCAACAACGAGGTGGACATCGCGGAAATCCTGGAGGAGGTCCGGGAGGAGCTGGGGGTGGAGATCGCCATCATCATGCTGCGGGCCCTTCCCAAAGACGTCAGCGTGGAGGTCTTTTCGAACCTGCCTTCCGACGATCAGCTGGCCATCATCAGCGGCATCACGGACAAAGAGATCAGATTCATCATAAACGAGATGGATTTCGACGATATGATAGACGTCCTGGAGGAGCTGCCTGCAAATCTTGTGGACAAGATCCTGGACAAGACCCCCAAGGAAGAACGGAAGCTCATCAATACCTTTCTCAACTACCCGGAAAACAGCGCCGGCAGTCTGATGACGCCGGACTATATCAGCCTGCAGAAGGACATGACTGTGGCCCAGGCCATGGCCCACATAAAGGCCCAGGGCATGGACAGCGAAACCGTGTACACCTGCTATGTGAAGGACAGGGGCCGGAAGCTCATCGGCATCGTTTCTCTCAGGTCTCTGGTGGTGGCCGAAGACGACGTGGCGGTGGAAAGCCTCATGCACACGGAGGACATGATTTCCGTCAACGTCCTGGACGACCAGGAGGCGGTCTCCAACCTGTTCAAGCGCTACGGCTTTCTGGCGCTGCCTGTGGTGGATCGGGAGGAGCGGCTGGTGGGCATCATCACCGTGGACGATATCCTGGACATCATTGAAGAGGAGACCACGGAGGACATGCAGAGGATGGCCGGGGTCATGACCGCCGACGCCGAGGAATATCTGGATACCAGCGTATGGAAGCATTTGAAAAGCCGTCTGCCCTGGCTGCTGTTCCTGATGGTGTCCCTGATGGTCACCGGGGTCATAATCGTGCAGTTTGAGTCCCTGCTCTCTCAGGTCATCGTGCTGGTGGCCTATCTGCCTCTGCTGATGGGCACCGGCGGCAACTCCGGCTCCCAGTCCGCCACCCTGGTGATCCGGGGCCTGGCCCTGGCGGACATAGACCTGAAGGACTGCGGGAAGGTGCTGTGGAAGGAGCTGCGGATAGGCTTCTTTGCGGGGCTGATCCTGAGCCTGCTCAACGGGGCCAAGATGCTGTGGCTGGACGGGGAATCCCTGATGGTGGCCCTGACGGTCTGCGGCTCGCTGCTGCTCATCATAATGCTGGCCAAGTGCCTGGGGGGAATGCTGCCCCTGCTGGCGAAAAAGCTGAAGATAGACCCGGCCCTGATGGCCAGTCCCATGATAGCGTCTCTCAACGACATGATAACCGTGGTGATCTACTTCGCCATGGCCACCCTGATTTTAGGGATCTGA
>JAUNBO010000056.1:0-4723 GCA_030527065.1 Bacillota bacterium
TCGCCGCCGATGCGGCCCACGATGTCGGAGGCCCGGAAGTAGCTTTTCAGGGTGTCGGCCACGGCTTTCAGGGCCCGGTCTCCCTGGCCATGGCCCAGATTATCGTTGAGCTGCTTCAGATCGTCCAGGTCCGAAAGCAGAAGGACACAGCGAAGCCCTTCCTCGCCGGCCAGCCGGCTTCTGATCAGCTCCTCCGTGGTGCCTCTGTTGTAGACGCCCGTGAGGCCGTCGGTCTCCGCCCGAAGCTGTATGTGCTGCTGCAGGGTCTTTTCTTCGGTGATGTCGCAGGCCGTCAGGAACGCCCGGGTATGTTCTGTGTAGGGGTCCACCACGAATTGGAGGGAGATCCGTATCCAGCCCGGCTTCCCGCCGCTCAGGCGGATGGGCCAATCCTCCGCCACATCGCTGGCCCCGTCGGCATGGAGGGTCAGAAGGTGCTCCCGGGAAAAATAGACCTTGGCCCTGGCTTTCACCTCTTCGGAAAAGAAGCGGTCTATGAGGTATTTCATGGAATCGGTGTAGGATGTTTCCTTCAGGTCCATTTCTAAAGGAAGCATGGCGCCGCCCTGGACCTTTATCAGGTCGGCGGTGAGGTCGCTTTCGAAAAAGATGTGGTCGGCGGCATTGCTTTCGCGGATGGTCTGCTGGTACCTGGCAAAGGCCAGCTCGTGCTCATGGCGGGCGGTGACGTCCAGAAAGGAGAGGACCGCTTCTCCGGGACCGTCCTTGCTTTGGTTTATGGAGGAAAAGCGCAGGTCGAACCAGCGGGTGAGGCCGTCCTCCCCCTCCATATGCAGCTTTGTTTTCCCCTGGGCTTCGCCGGCGAGAATGGCTTTGAAGAAAGCCTCGATGGCTTCCCCGCTGTCCGGCGCCACCCTGTGCTTGCTCATGAGATAGGCCGGCGGGTCCGGAAAGACCTCCGGCAGGCCGTTTTCCCGGCTCAGTTCCCCGTTGAGAGAACGGGCGGTGCGGGTGCTCAGATCATAGTGGTACACGATGCGGCCGGAATGCTCCGCCACCGCACGCATGATCCTTTCGTTTTCCCGGAGCTGTTCCGTCTGCCGGGCTCTTTGGTGGGCGGCGGCGTCGTATTGGGAGATGAGCTTTTCCATGTGCTCCATGGCCAGGCGGCTTTCTTCTTCGCCGAGGCGGAGCCGCTCCAGAGCCTCCATCTGACGGGTGACGTCGGAGAGGGTGCTCATGTAGGCGGGGCGGCCGTCGTCGTCTTCGATGAGGACGGAGCGTTCCGTCACCCAGGCCACGGAGCCGTCCTGCCGCAGGACTCTGTATTCCTGTTGAAAGGAGGGCGCATTGTCTTGCTGAAAACGGCGGGCGGTTTCCAGGGCGGCCTTGCGGTCTCCGGGATGGATGAAGCCCTCCAGCCCCCTTTGCAGGAGCTTGTTGAGATCCTCCCGGCGGTATCCGTACTCCTGAAGCAGGGTCCCGCCGATGTACTCCGGGGCGCCGGCGCCCGGCCGGGAAACGATGATGCAGAGGGGGAGCCGTTCTTCCAGCGCCTTCCGGTAAAAAAGTCCCCTTGAAAGCCCGCCGCTTTCCGCTGTCCGGTCATTCAATTCCTGTCCTGGCTTTTTCATAGGTCCTTCCTTTTTTATACAGGCAGTATTCCACCTTATTAAAGATTCAGAAGGCGCAAAAGGGACGGAAGCGTTTTTAGAAAGAAGGAAGGGAGTCGTCTGTAGCGGCAACTGGCTACCGTTTCTATTTCAGTAACGGCCCTTTAGCTTTGCGAAGCGGCTTACCGCCGCCGTGCCCTGAATCATATTAATACTACATTTGAATTATGCAGCAAACAAAAACTTTTTTCAATGGCTTTTGGTGAAAGGCAGATGTTTTTTTTGTGAAAATGTTACTCTTCGCAGGGACGCCAGGGGGGACAGTCCGGCAAACCGTCCCCTTGGCGTCCCCGTAAAAAATAAGGCGAGAATGTATTTTTATAATTTTTATTGAATAATATTAATTATTTCATTGACATTCCGTGGGGGAAGTGTATAATGATTGCATATTGGTCCGCTTCTGCGCAGCAGCGAGACAAAGGGAGGACCTGGACAGGCAAAGAGAGAAGGGAAGAGAAATGAAGAGCAAGACGAAGGTATTCATAGATGGCCGGGAGGGTACCACGGGCCTGCGCATCTACAGCCGCCTGGAGCAGAGAGAAGATGTAGAGCTGCTTTCCATAACGGACGAGGAGCGGCGCAAGGACGCTGCTGCCCGGCGGGAAATGATCCGCGGCGCCGACGTGGTTTTTTTATGCCTGCCGGACCAGGCGGCCCGGGAGTCGGTGGCTTTGGCGGCGGAGTTTCCCTCTGTGCGCATCATAGACGCTTCTACGGCTCACAGGACGGAGCCGGGGTGGAGCTATGGCTTCCCCGAGCTTTCTCCGGCGCTGCGGGAAAGCATAGTGAACGGCAGCAGAGTGGCAGTCCCCGGCTGTCACGCCAGCGGCTTTGTGGCCCTGGTCCGGCCTCTGGTGAAGGCGGGCCTTCTGCCCGCCGGCAGTCCGCTGGCCTGCTTCTCCGTAACGGGCTACAGCGGCGGCGGCAAAAAGATGATCGCGGAATACGAGGCGGCGGACCGGCCCCTTGCCCTTTCGTCTCCGCGCCAGTACGCCCTGGGCCAGGAGCACAAGCATCTGAAAGAGATGAAGGCCATCTGCGGCCTGGAAAAGGAACCCCTGTTCAGCCCCATCGTGGCGGATTTCTACAGCGGCATGGTGGTGACGGTGCCTCTCCACCGCAGCCAGTTCAGCAGCGATTTGGGACCGGAAGGGCTCAGGCAGGTCTATGAGGAGCTTTACGGCGGGCAGAAGCTGGTGCGGGTGCTGCCGGAGGGGGACGAAGGCTTTTTGGCCGGCAACGTCCTCAGCGGCTCCGACGCCATGGAGATCGCAGTGGCAGGCAACAGGGACCGCATGATCCTCACCGCCCGCTTTGACAATCTGGGGAAAGGCGCTTCCGGCGCCGCCCTCCAATGCCTGAATCTGATGACAGGGGCGGAGGAAACCGCAGGCTTACAGCTTTAAGAGGAGAAGGAACATGGAATCGATACAGGGAGGCGTCTGTGCGCCCAAGGGATTCAAGGCCGCAGGAGTTTGCTGCGGCATACGGGGGAAAGGGTCCGACAAGAAGGATCTGGCCCTCATCGTCAGCGACGTGCCGGCGGCGGCGGCGGCGGTCTACACCGCCAATCTGGTAAAGGGCGCCCCCATTGCCATCACCCGGGAGAACCTGAAAGACGGGAAGGCCCGGGCGGTGATCTGCAACAGCGGGAACGCCAACACCTGCAATGCCGACGGGCCGGAGATCGCCCGGGGCATGTGCCGGCTGGTGGAGAAGGCCGCCGGGATCCCGGCGGCGGATGTGATAGTGGCTTCCACCGGAGTGATCGGCCAGCCTTTGAGCCTGGCTCCCATGGCGGCGGCTATAGATGGTCTGGTCTCTTCTCTGGGGACCGGAGGCAGCGGCCAGGCGGCGGAGGCCATCCTCACCACGGACTTGCGGACCAAGGAGATCGCAGTGGCCTTTCAGGCCGGCGGCAGGACCTGCGCTCTGGGAGGCATTGCCAAGGGCTCGGGCATGATACACCCCAACATGGCCACCATGCTGGCCTTCCTCACCACGGACCTGAGCATTTCTCCGGAGCTGCTGCAAAAGGCCCTTTCGGAGGACGTGAAGGACACTTATAATATGATAAGCGTGGACGGGGACACCTCCACCAACGATACGGTGGCCATCCTGGCCAACGGCCTGGCGGGCAACGAGACCATTGTGGAGGAAAACCGGGACTATGAGGCCTTTCGTCAGGCCCTGGCCCTGGTGAACACTTATCTGTGCCGGGCCATTGCCGGGGACGGCGAAGGGGCCACCAAGCTCCTGGAATGCTCCGTGACCGGGGCTACAGATAAGGAGACCGCCTGTAAAGCAGCCAAGGCCGTGATTTGCTCCGACCTGGTGAAGACCGCCATGTTCGGGGCGGACGCCAACTGGGGCCGGGTCCTCTGCGCTATCGGTTACTGCGGCGGGGATATAGACATAGACGCCGTGGGAGTGGAGTTCGTTTCCCACGCCGGCCGGGTCCGGGTCTGCGGGAACGGGGCCGGCGTTCCTTTCAGCGAGGAGCTGGCGGCCCGGGTGCTGGGGGAAAAGGAGATCGTCATAGAGGTATGCCTGGGGCCGGGGCCGGGAGAGGCCCGGGCCTGGGGCTGCGACCTGAGCTATGATTATGTGAGGATAAACGGAGACTATAGAAGCTGAATTTGTAGCCGATAACAAATCATGGATTGTACGCCAGTAGCGGGAGCGGCAAGACCGGGGCCTGTTGGGGGATGGCTTTGCCGCTCCCCCTCCCGGCGCAGCCCACAGATATTTATTTGTAAAGGAGAAGACAGAATGACCCTCGATAATGCGCAGCGGGCAGAGGTGCTGATCCACGCTCTGCCCTACATCCAGAAGTACAACAACAAGATAGTGGTCATCAAATACGGCGGAAACGCCATGGTGGACTGCAAACTGAAAAAAGCGGTGATGAGAGACCTGGTGCTCCTGTCCTTCATCGGCGTGAAAGTGGTGATGGTCCACGGCGGCGGCCCCGAGATTTCCCAGATGTTAAAAAAGGTGGGAAAGGAGACCGAATTCATAGACGGCCTGCGGGTGACGGACCGGGAGACCGCCGACATCGTGAAGATGGTCCTGGCGGGAAAGATCAA
>JAUNBO010000056.1:4823-10526 GCA_030527065.1 Bacillota bacterium
TTAAAGGCCCAGAGCCTCATTTCCCTGACGGACATCCGGGGCCTGCTCCGGGACCGCAACGATGAAAACACGCTGATCCCCCGGGTCACCCTGGAAGAGGTGGAGGCCCTGAAAGCAGAAGGCATTATAGACGGCGGCATGATCCCCAAGGTGGAGTGCTGCGTGGATGCGGTAAAGGGAGGGGTGCGCCGGGTGTTCATCATAGACGGCCGCATCCCCCATTCCATCATCATCGAAATGCTCACAGACGAAGGCATCGGCACCATGTTTGAAGAAGGGGACCAATGAGGGAGGAGAAGGAAATGATGCAGGAAAAAGAATGGAAGGCCCTGTCGGACCGCTACATCGCCGGGACCTATGCCCGGGCGGATGCGCTCTTTGTCCGGGGGCAGGGTTCCCTGCTTTACGACATGGAAGGGAAGCGCTACATAGACCTGTGCAGCGGCATCGGCGTCAACATCTTCGGCGCCGCCGACCCCGTGTGGGTCCGGGCCGTGACGGAACAGGCCGCTCTGCTGCAGCATGTGTCCAACCTTTATTATACAGAACCTCAGACCCTTCTGGCCCGGGCTCTCTGCCAGAAGACCGGCATGGATCGGGTGTTCTTCTGCAATTCGGGAGCAGAGGCCAACGAGTGCGCCATCAAGACCGCCAGGAAATACGCCTCCGACCGCTACGGCCCGGAGCGAAACGTCATCATAACCTTAAAGAACAGCTTCCACGGCCGCACCGTCACCACCATTTCCGCCACGGGCCAGGAGGTCTTTCATAAGGATTTCGGGCCCTTTACGGGGGGCTTTGTATATGTGGAGCCGGGAGACCAAGGGGAGCTGCGGAGGCTTGCGGAGGAATATCCCGTCTGCGCCATCATGGCGGAGATGGTTTTGGGAGAGGGGGGCGTCCAGGCCCTGCCCCAGTCCTTTGTGGACGAGATGATGAAGCTGGCCCGGGAGAAGGACATCCTCATCATCGACGATGAAGTGCAGACGGGAAACGGCCGCACCGGCCGGTACTTCTGCTGCGAGAACTACGGTCTGAAGCCCGATATCATCTCCACCGCCAAGGGATTGGGAGGCGGCCTGCCTATAGGAGCCACCCTGTTCGGGGAAAAGACCAAAGACGTCCTGACCCCCGGCACTCACGGCTCCACCTTCGGGGGCAACCCCGTCTGCGCCGCAGGAGCCCTTTCCATCGTGGAGAGAGTGGACGAAGCCCTGCTGGCAGGGGTAGAGGAAAGAGGGCGCTATCTCCGCCAGGAGCTGGAAGGCGCTCCCGGCGTCCTTTCCGTTTCGGGCATGGGGCTCATGGCAGGCATAGAGACCAAAGGACCTGCCCCGGAGATCGTGAAGGCCTGTCTGGGCCGGGGAGTGGTGCTGCTGACGGCTAAAGAAAAGCTGCGTCTGCTGCCGCCTTTGAACATCCCCATGGAGCTGCTGAAAGAGGCCACGGCCATACTGAAGGAAGAGATCGCCCGGGCGTCCTCTTAGTTTTCAATGCCCACCCGGGAAGGGACTCCGTCGTTGTAATAGTGCTTTATCTCCTTCATTTCCGTCACCAGGTCCGCCCGGTCCATGATTTCCTGAGGAGCATAGCGCCCTGTCAGCACCACCTCGGTGTGCTCCGGCTTTTGCTCCAGGACCGCAAGCACCTGGTCCGCCTCCAATAAATGAAAGAAAAGACAGGTGTTGATCTCGTCAAAGACCACAAGGTCGTATTCCCCCGAGGTCAGCACCTCTTTCATGCGGGCCAGGCCCTTTTGGGCGCATTCCCGGTCCTGGTCCGAGGGCTGGCCGCAGATGAAACGGGGCTCTCCGAACTGCTCCATCACCAGTCCCGGGCAGTGGAGGGGCGCTTTCAGCTCGGAGTAGACCTGCCCTTTCATGAACTGGCCGAAGAACACCTTGTTTCCGGCGCAGAGGCAGCGGAGAGAAAGCCCCAGGGCGGCGGTGGTCTTGCCCTTGCCGTTTCCCGTATAGACCTGGATGTAGCCCTTTTCCATTTTATTTGTCCTCCTTATAGAAATTCCGAAGCATATTTGATACAATATTGTACCACAAGTTTTACAGGACGGGCAGGCTGAAAAAAGGAAAAGACCAAAAAAGAAAGGCGACGGGGGAGAAAGATGAAGTGGACGGCGGAACAGCGGCAGGCCATAGAGCTGAGGGACACAAATATCCTGGTTTCCGCAGCGGCAGGCGCAGGAAAGACGGCGGTGCTGGTGGAGCGGATCAAAGAGCTGCTCCGGACGGACGGGGCGGACCTGGATTCCTTTCTGGTGGTGACCTTTACCAACGCCGCCGCCTCGGAGATGAAGGCAAAGATCGCCAGGGCCATGCCCGGACAGGCGGAAGGCCTCCGGCGGGCTCACATCAGCACCTTCCACGCCTTTGCCTTAGAGGTGATCCGGCGCTACTTCCACCTGATACAGATAGAGCCGGATTTTAAGATATGCGACGAAGCCATGGGGGCCATCCTGCGGGAAGAGGCCCTGGACCGGCTTTTTGAAGAGGCCTTTGAAGCGGAGGATCCGGAATTCCTTCATTTCCTGGGGCAGTATGCCGTCAGCCGCAACGAAGACACAGTCCGGGCCATGGTGCTGGAGACCCACAGCTTCATCCAGGCCCTGCCCCATCCTCTGGAATGGCTGGGGCGGCAGGCGGAGCTGCTGGCGGCGGCGGGGACGCTTTTTCCCGGCAGCGGGGCCTTTTGGGTGCTGGCGGAACAGCTGAAACGGAAGCTGGGGCTGGTCTGCGCATATCTGCAAAAGGGAGAAGAGCTGCTGGAAGAGGCCGGTTTGCCCAGGCTGCAGAGTAAGTGCCGGAGAGACAGGGAAAGTGCAGAGACGGCTCTTCGGGCGGCGGCGGCCCTGACGGCTCTGGGAGAGGGAACGGCGGCGGGGGAAGGACCCGCCGGGCCCGGGGAGCCCCGGGTCGGGCCGGAAGAAAGAGGGGAGATCCTGAGGGCCTGGGCAGCGCTGCAGAGCGCCCTGGCCGCCGTCTCCTTCCAGTACATGACGGCAGCAAAGGAAGAAAAGGAAGGCTATGCCCTGGTGAAGGACGATCTGGCGCCCTACCGGGACCGGGCAAAGGAAATAGTGAAAAAGCTGAAGGGAGCCTTCTGCGTCAGGTCTCTGGAAGAATACTTGCAAGAAATGGAGGACACGGGCCGGGAGGCGGCCTGCCTTTTCCGGCTGACAGAGAAATTTCACCGGATCTACGGAGAGGCCAAGGCCCGCCGGCGGCTCCTGGATTTCAACGATATAGAGCACTATGCCCTGGAAATCCTGGAAAGGCCGGAGGCGGCGGAGGAATACCGACGGAAGTTCCGTTACATCTTCATCGATGAATACCAGGACAGCAACCTGGTGCAGGAGACCCTCATCAACCGCATCTGCCGGGGCGACAACGTCTTTATGGTAGGGGACGTGAAGCAGAGCATCTACAAGTTCCGCCTGGCGGAGCCGGAGCTCTTTCTTCAGAAATACCGGGATTACCGGAGAGAGGGGAACGCCGGGGGAGTCTGCCTGGACCTGAACCGCAACTTCCGCAGCAAAAAGCCCGTCATAGATCTGGTGAACGAACTCTTTTCCCGGCTTATGACCAGAGAGTCCGCAGGCCTGGACTACGACGAAGCGGCGGCCCTGAAGCCGGGGGTCGCCTATGAAGGTCCCCTCTGTTACCCGGCGGAGCTTCATCTGACAGACATCGCCGACGGGGACGACCCGGAGCTGGATGAGGAGATCCGGGAAATGAAACAGGTCCGGCTGGAGGCCATGACGGCGGCGGCTCTCTTGAAGGAACACCGGGGAAAGCTCATTTACGACGCTAAGGAAGGGCGGGAAAGGCCCCTGCGGGACCGGGACATGGTGGTGCTGCTGCGGAATGCCCGGGGCCGGGCCGACGTTTACTGTCAGGCCCTGGAGGAAGCGGGGATCCCCGCCTTTGCGGACCTGGGAGAGGGGCTGTTCGATACCCTGGAGGTGTCCGTCTTTCTCAATCTGCTGCGGGTCATAGACAACCGGCGGCAGGATGTTCCCCTTCTCAGCGCCCTTCATTCTCCCGTGTTCGGCTTTTCCCCGGAGGAGCTGGCGGAGATCAGGGCCCGGCAAAAAAAGGGCCCCTACAGCGACGCCTTTTTCCGCTATGGGGAAGAAGGGGAGCAGGCGGCTCTCCGGGAAAAATGTGCGGCGGCCCGGAAACGGCTGGAGGGCTGGCAGGAGCGTTGCCGCTTCACGCCCCTGGAAGATTTCCTGTGGGCCCTGCTTATGGAAAGCGGCTATTACAGCTACGCCGGAGCCCTGCCCGGGGGAGCGCGGCGTCAGGGCAACCTGCGGATATTGGCGGACCGGGCCCTGGTCTTCCGGGAAAACCGGGGGGCGGGACTCTTCGGCTTCATCCGTTACGTGGAGGCCCTGCAAAAGCGCAAGGCGCCGGACCCTCAGGCAAAGCTGCTGGGGGAAGGGGACGATGTGGTCCGGGTCATGACGGTGCACAAATCCAAGGGGCTGGAATTTCCCCTGGTCCTGGTGGGGGGCCTGGGAGACCAGTTCCGGAAGGAAAAGGCCGGCGGCCCTTTGAGCCTCCACAGAGAGCTGGGGCTGGGGCTGCGGCGGGTGGACCGGGAAAACCGCTGCTATCAGAGGACCCTGCTGCAGGAGTGCATCGCCGGAAAGCGGCAGCAGGAGGATATGGCGGAGGAGCTTCGCATCCTCTACGTGGCGCTTACCCGGGGAATGGACAAGGTGATCCTGCTGGGAAGTGTGAAAAACGGGGAAAAGGCCCTGGAAGCCCCCGGATCCGTTTTGCCGGGAGACGAAAGCGCCGCCTCTTCTTTCCTGGACCTTCTGCTGCCGGCGGCGGCGGAGATGGGACTTCCCTGCCGGCTCCACAGCCGCAGGGAGCTGAGCTTGAAAAAGAGCGGGGAAGAGCAGGAGCGGATGCCGCTGCAGGAGGCTCTGGAAAGGGGCTTCCCCCGGGAAGAGGCCCTGCTGCCGCCGGAACTGGAAAACAGGCTGGTCTGGGAATACCCTTACGAAGGGGCCAGCGTCACAAAATCCAAGTTCAGCGTGACGGAGCTGACGGCTCTGTCGGCGGCGGAGAAGGACGGGGAAAGGCCCGGCGCCGGGGAGGAAAAAAGGCCGGGCCGCGCCCTGGAGGCGGTGGAAATCCCCCGCTTTCTGGCGGGGAGCCGGAGCCTCACCCCGGCGGAGCGGGGCACGGCCATCCACTGTGTTATGGAACACATTCCTTTTACAGAGGAAGGGAAATCAAAAGAAGAGCTGGCCGCTTATGTGGAAGGCCTGGTGGCCCGGGAGATCCTCACACAGGAGGAAGGGGCTGCGGTGGACACGGAAAAGCTTTACCGCTTTTTCCATTCTCCTCTGGGCCGGCGGGCCTGCCGGGCGGACTGGCTCCGCCGGGAGCTGCCCTTCACTCTCCGCAAAGAGTTGGGGGGCGAAGAGATCCTGGTGCAGGGGATCATCGACTGCTGTTTCCGGGAAGGGGACCGCTATGTCCTCATAGATTACAAGTCCAATTATGTGGGGCGGCGGGGGCCGGAGGCCCTGCTGGAATACTACCGTCCTCAACTGGCGCTGTATAAGGAGGCTCTGGAGCGTATCAAAGGGGTGGAGGTGGCGGAAACCTGGCTTTACCTCTTCTCTGTGGAACAGGGAGACGGCGCCTTCCTCTTATAGCCGGTCAA
>JAUNBO010000217.1 GCA_030527065.1 Bacillota bacterium
CCTTAAATTCTTAGCTGGTCCTGCGGAGGTCCGGCAAACCGCCCCCTTGGCGCCCCCCTTGAATTGTAACTTTTACTGGGAAAGCAGGCGCAGGACCATGGTGGAGGCTTCGGCCCTGCTGCCGTTCCTCCCGCTGCCGAAGCTGCCGTCGGGATAGCCTGTCAGAAAGCCCTTGGCATAGGCCTCCGCCACATATTCCTGATAATAGGGCTCTATGCTCTGGAAGTCGGTGATGGACGCCGCTGCCTCTTCCGCCTCCGCCGCCGGATTTTCCAGGTACAGCCGGTCCGTCCGCACCAGGATCATCGCCATCTCTCCCCGGTCTATGGGCAGAGCCAGCTGGGCCTCCGTAAAGTCCTCTTCAAGGAGGACGCCGTCCTCCAGGGCTTTGGCGTAATAGCCGGAGTACCAGTATGCTCCCTCTTCTTCTGCGGTCTCTCCGGCGGCCTCCATGGCGATTTTCAGGAATTCCGCTCTGGTGATGTTATTTTCCGGGCGGAAGCTGCCGTCGGGGTAGCCGGCCACGGCCCCCAGCTCCACCAGGGCCGCAACGTTTTCATAGGCCCAGTGCTCCGCCGACATATCCGTGAACAGGGAGGGGTCCCCGTTCAATTCCTGCATCAGCCGGTACATGGCGGGCTGCTCCGCAAAGATGGCGTAAGAATACATGGCGTAGCCGGAAATGGCGCTGTGCTGCCGGTTCCATTCCAGCTGCCGCCGGATCTCGTCCGTGCCGTACCAGGGGCTGCTGCTGTCTGTATTGCAGGCCCGGTAGGCCGCCATCCCTATGTAGAGCTTCACGCCCGTGCCCTGCACCACGTCCATCCACCAATCGGCCAACACCTCATAATCCGCTATGGCGTAGCCGAAATTCCAATAGATCTGCGGGGCGATGTAATCCAACCAGCCCTTTTTCACCCAACCCCGGGTGTCTGCATATTTACCGTAATAGGCCTGGGAGCCGTTGGTGGCGCTTCCCAGGGAATTGCTCTCTCTGTTGGCCCAGATCCCCTGGGGGCTGACGCCAAAGACCACGTCCCCGCCCCCGGCGTGGACGGTTTCGTAAAGGGCCTGCACCAGCAGGTCGTTGTTGCTGCGCCGCCAGTCTCCGATGTCGGAAAAGGCGCCGCCGTACCGGGCAAAGGCGTCCTGGTCGGCAAATTCCGTGCCGGGATAGAAATAGTCGTCTATGTGGATACCGTCCACATCGTAATTGTCCACGATCTCCTTCACTCCGTCTATGATGAGCTGCCTGGCGGCGGGCTCTCCCGGATTCCAATAGAGCTTCCCGTCGCTGTGGAGGACCGTAAGCTCCGGGGAAAGCAGGGCGGGGTTCCGGGCGGACAGGGAGTTGTTTTCCGTTTCCAGAGCCGTCACCCGGTAGGGGTTGATCCAGGCGTGAAGCTCCAGGCCCCGCTTGTGGGCCTCCTCTGTGAAAAAGGCCAGGGGGTCGAAGCCGTCCTCAGGGGCCAGGCCCTGGGTCCCTGTCAGGTAGGCGGACCAGGGGTAGATGTCGGACTCGTAGAAGGCGTCGGAAGCGGGCCTTACCTGGAAGATCACCGCATTGAAGCCCATCTCCGCCGCATTGTCCAGGATCTCCAGGGCGTCGGCTCTGAGCTGCGCCGGGTCTGTGGTGGGCTGTGAGGGATAATTGAGGCCGAAGACTGTGGCCACCCACACGGCCCTGAATTCTTCTTCTCCTTCTGCTCCCCGGGCCTGGGCCGGGCAAAGCAGGGCGGCGAGAAGCAGGAATGCTGTGAACACTGCGATAACGGTCCTGGGAACTCTGCTGCTGATGGTCATGGTCTTTTCCTCCGTATGTATCT
>JAUNBO010000057.1:0-2805 GCA_030527065.1 Bacillota bacterium
TCCCGATGTTCACATGAGGCTTTGTCCTCTCAAATTTTGCTTTTGCCATTGTGTTCGTCCTCCGTATTTACTCACACATAAAATATAATTTTTATTTGTTGATCTTATCCAGCAGGCTGGCGGGCAGCTTTTCAAAATGATCGAACTGCATCACGTAGACGCCTCTGCCCTGGGTGGCGGACCTGAGGTCCGTGGCGTAGCCGAACATCTCGGCCAGAGGCACATAGCCCCTCACCACTGCGGCTCCGGCCCGGTTTTCCGTGCCTTCTATCTTGCCCCGGCGGGAGCTCAGGTCTCCTATGACGTCTCCCATGTATTCCTCCGGCGCCGTCACCTCTACCTTGAATACAGGCTCCAGCAGCATGGGCTCGCCTTTCTTTGCCGCTTCCCGGAAAGCCATGCTTCCCGCGATTTTGAAGGCCATCTCCGAAGAGTCCACCTCGTGGAAGGAGCCGTCGTAGAGCTCCACGCCCACGTCCACCACCTGGTAGCCCGCCAGGGGACCGGACTGCATGGCTTCCCGTATCCCGTCGTCCACCTTTGGAATGTATTCCTTGGGGATGGCGCCGCCGATGATGGAGTTCTTGAACTCGTATCCTTCTCCGGGCTTTCTGGGAGTGACCCGGATCTTCACGTGGCCGTACTGGCCCTTGCCGCCGGTCTGCTTCACATAACGGTAGTCCACGTCCGCCGCCTTGGTGAGAGTCTCCTTGTAGGAAACCTGGGGCTTGCCCACGTTGGCTTCTACCTTGAATTCCCTGAGCAGCCGGTCCACGATGATCTCCAGATGGAGCTCGCCCATGCCCGCTATGATGGTCTGGCCCGTCTCGGAATTGGTGTAGGTCTTGAAGGTGGGGTCTTCCTCCGCCAGCTTGGCCAGGGCCACCCCCATCTTATCCTGCCCCGCCTTGGTTTTGGGCTCTATGGCAATTTCTATTACCGGGTCCGGGAACTCCATGGATTCCAGTATGACAGGATGCTTTTCGTCGCAGAGGGTGTCCCCGGTGTAGGTTTCCTTCAGGCCCCCCGCCGCAGCGATGTCCCCGGAATAGACCTCCTCTATTTCCTCCCGGTGATTGGCGTGCATCTGCACGATGCGGCCGATGCGCTCCTTCTTTTCCTTTCCGGGGTTGTAAACGTAGGAGCCGCTTTTCAGCGTGCCGGAATAGACCCGGAAAAAAGCCAGCTTCCCTACAAAGGGGTCCGCCATGATCTTAAAGGCCAGAGCCGCAAAGGGGCCTGCGTCGTCGGCGGGCCGCTCCACCTCTTTTTCCGTTCTGGGGGAAAGCCCCTTGATGGGGGGGATGTCCAGTGGGGACGGCATAAAATCCACCACCGCATCCAGCAGGGGCTGTACGCCCTTGTTGCGGTAAGCGGTGCCGCAGACCACGGGGACCATGGCCCCGGCGATGGTCAGCTTCCGGATGGCGCCCTTGATCTCGCTCTCCGTCAGCTCCTGTCCCTCCAGGTACTTCTCCAGAAGGATCTCATCGGCGTCCGCCACAGCTTCCAGAAGCTTGCCCCGGTATTCCTCTGCCAACTCCTTCATCTCTTCCGGAATGGGCACTACGTCAAATTCCCTGCCTAAATTGTCTTCCAGGTATTCCACTGCGTTCATGCGGATCAGATCCACCATGCCGATGAATTTGTCCTCCGCTCCGATGGGGAGCTGAATGGGGACGGCATTGGCCTTCAGCCTGTCCCTCACCATTCCTACCACTCTGTAGAAATCCGCACCGGTGATGTCCATCTTGTTGACGAAGACCATCCGGGGCACGCCATACTTTTCCGCCTGCCGCCAAACCGTCTCCGACTGAGGCTCCACTCCGCCTTTGGCGCAAAGCACCGTGACGGCGCCGTCCAGTACCCGCAGAGAACGTTCCACCTCTACGGTAAAATCCACATGGCCCGGCGTATCTATGATGTTGATACGGGTATCCTTCCACTGAGCAGTGGTGGCAGCGGAAGTGATGGTGATGCCTCTCTCCTTCTCCTGGTCCATCCAGTCCATGCTGGCTGCGCCCTCGTGGACCTCGCCCAGCTTATGGGTGCGTCCTGTGTAGAACAGGATTCTTTCCGTGGTAGTCGTCTTTCCGGCGTCTATATGCGCCATGATCCCGATGTTTCTTGTCTTTTCCAGTGGGAATGCTCTCGGCATCGAAAATCACCTCCTTTCTCCATTGTTGTAAGGCCGCCTGTCCTGAAATCCCTGCGGCCTTATCCTGATCGTTATTGGATTTTCCTTCCTTGCGCAGCAAGGAAGGGCCGGCTCCGTTACCAGCGGTAATGGGCAAAGGCTCTGTTGGCCTCCGCCATCTTGTGGGTATCTTCCCGCCTCTTTACGGAAGCGCCGGTACCCGCCGCGGCGTCCATCAGCTCCTTGGCCAGTCTTTCGGCCATGGTCTTTTCGCCTCTGGCTTTGGTGAATTTGGTGAGCCAGCGCAGGCCCAGGGTCTGGCGTCTTTCCGCCCGGACCTCTACGGGGACCTGATAGTTGGCGCCGCCTACTCGGCGGGCCCGGACCTCTACCTGGGGCATGATGTTGTTCATGGCCTTGTTGAAGACTTCCAGGGGATCCTCGCCGGTTTTTTCTTTGATTTGCTCAAAGGCATCGTATACGATGGTTTGAGCCGTTCCCTTTTTCCCGTCCAGCATGATGCTGTTGATGAGCTTCGCCACCACCACGCTGCCGTATACGGGATCGGGAAGGACTTCTCTCTTTGGTATCTTTCCTCTTCTGGGCATATATCACACTTCCCTTCTTGCTTGTTAATTTTCCGTCTGACTTCGCCGCTGCGTCGCTCC
>JAUNBO010000057.1:2905-10486 GCA_030527065.1 Bacillota bacterium
CTCCGCCACCTCGGTGAAGAGCTCTTCCAGACCCTCTTCCCCGGGCTCTTCGCTTTCGTCCTCGTCCGGGCCCATGAACAGGGCTTTTTCGTCCTCTTCGGTGTAATAATCCTCCTCCGGCTCCGGCCGGAAGGATTCCATATACTCCGTATTGACGCCGTAATCCACGCTGATGTTTTTATAGCGCTTCATGCCGGTGCCCGCAGGGATGAGCTTGCCTATGATGACGTTCTCCTTCAGCCCCTGCAGATGGTCCGTCTTGCCCTTTATCGCCGCATCTGTCAGGACCCTGGTGGTCTCCTGGAAGGACGCCGCCGAGAGGAAGGAATTGGTGGCCAGGGACGCCTTGGTGATGCCGAGGAGCACCCGCTTCCCTCTGGCCGGCTCGCCTCCCGCTTCTTCCATGCGCCGGTTGGCCTCCGCCACCTCATGGGCGCCGTACAAACCTCCGGGCAGCAGCTCCGTATCTCCTGCGTCCTCTATCTTACACTTGGAGAGCATCTGGCTGACGATCACCTCTACGTGCTTGTCGTTGATGTCCACGCCCTGCTGCTTATACACCCGCTGCACCTCTTTCAGCAGATACTGATACACGCCCTCCACGCCGTTGAGGCGCAGGATATCGTGGGGGTTCAGCGGCCCCTGGGTGATGCCGTCGCCGGCCAGCACATAATCTCCGGGGGCCACGCGCAGCCGGGCGCCGTAAGGCACCACATAGCTCCGCTCTTCCTCGCCCCGGATCTTCACTTCCATTTTATTGTCCTTGCGGGTCTCCACGGAAACCACGGTGCCGTCGGCCTCGCAGATCTCCGCCAGGCCCTTGGGCTTCCTGGCCTCAAACAGCTCCTCTACACGGGGGAGACCCTGGGTGATGTCGCTGCCGGCCACGCCGCCGGTGTGGAAGGTACGCATGGTCAGCTGGGTGCCGGGCTCGCCGATGGACTGGGCCGCCGTGATGCCCACGGCTTCGCCGATGTTCACGGCCTCGCCGGTGGCCAGGTTCCTGCCGTAGCATTTGGCGCAGATGCCGTTGACGCTCTTGCAGGTCATGACGGAGCGGATGGCCACAGCCTCTATCCCCGCCCGGGTGATTTCCTCCGCCTGGTCTTCCTTGATCTCTTCCCCGGCCTCCACTATGATGTGCCCCTGGCTGTCCGCCACATCCGTCATGGCCGTCCTGCCGATGATACGGGACTTCAGGGATTCTATCACCTCTTTGCCGTCGGTGAAGGCCCGGACCTCTATGCCCTCGTCGGTGCCGCAGTCCAGCTCTCTCACTATCACATTGTGGCTCACGTCCACCAGACGCCGGGTCAGGTAACCCGAGTCCGCCGTCCGCAGCGCCGTGTCCGCCAGGCCCTTCCGGGCGCCGTTGGTGGAGGTGAAATACTCCAGCACGGAAAGCCCTTCCCGGAAGTTGGACTTGATGGGGATCTCTATGGTGCGGCCGGAAGCGTTGGCCATAAGGCCTCTCATGCCGCTGATCTGCTTGATCTGATTTTTGCTTCCCCGGGCGCCGGAATGAGCCATGATATACAGGCTGTTCAGGGTGCCCAGAGACTTCATCAGGGCGTCGGCCACCTGGTCCGTGGCGTCGTTCCAGGTCTCTATGACCCGCTCGTACCGCTCGTTGTTGGCCATGAGGCCCTTGCGGTAAGCGCCGTCGTATTTATCTACCTTTTCTTCCGCCCTGCGGAGGATTTCTTCCTTCTCCGCCGGGATCTCCATGTCGGATACGCTGATGGTGACCGCCGCCACAGTGGAATAGTGGAAGCCCATGTCCTTTATGTGGTCCAGCATGTTGGCGGTGGCGGTGTTGCCGTATCTGCGGTAGCAGCGGTCTATTACCTGGCCCAGCTTCTTCTTGTCGCAGAGGAAGTCTATCTCCAGGGCATAGGGGTCCTTCTCCCGGTCCACATAGCCCAGGTTCTGGGGAATGTTTTCATTGAAGATGAACCGCCCCACGGTGGATTCCACCAGCCGGCCCCTGTCGTTTTCGTCCAGCTTCCTGCGGACCTTCACCCGGGCATGGAGCCCTACCACGCCGCTGCGGTAGGCCATGAGCATTTCATCGTAGTCTGTGAATATCTTGCCCTCGCCCTTTTCCGCCGGGGTGTTCCTTTCCTCTTCCCCGGGATGAGTCAGGTAGTAGCTGCCCAGCACCATGTCCTGGGTGGGAGTGGTGATGGGAGAGCCGTCCTTGGGGGCCAGGATGTTATTGACGGAAAGCATGAGGAACCGGGCCTCCGCCTGAGCCTCCACCGTCAGAGGAACGTGGACCGCCATCTGGTCGCCGTCGAAGTCTGCATTGTAAGCAGTGCAGACCAGAGGATGGAGCTTGATGGCCTTGCCTTCCACCAGGATGGGCTCGAAGGCCTGGATGCCCAGCCGGTGCAGCGTAGGCGCCCGGTTCAGCAGCACGGGATGCTCTTTTATGACCTCGTCCAGAACGTCCCAGACCTCTGTCCGCACCTTCTCCACCATGCGCTTGGCGTTCTTTATATTATGGGCATAGCCGTCCTCCACCAGCTTCTTCATGATGAAGGGCTTGAACAGCTCCAAAGCCATTTTCTTGGGCAGGCCGCACTGATAGAACTTCAGCTCCGGTCCCACCACTATGACGGAACGGCCGGAATAGTCCACCCGCTTGCCCAGCAGGTTCTGACGGAAACGGCCCTGCTTCCCCTTCAGCATATCCGAAAGGGATTTCAGGGGACGGCTGCCGGGGCCCGTTACCGGCCGGCCTCTGCGTCCGTTGTCTATGAGGGCGTCCACCGCCTCCTGGAGCATACGCTTCTCGTTCCTTACGATGATGTCCGGGGCGCTGAGCTCCAGAAGCCTCTTCAGCCGGTTGTTCCTGTTGATGACTCTCCTGTAAAGGTCGTTCAGGTCCGAGGTGGCGAATCTGCCGCCGTCCAGCTGCACCATGGGCCGCAGGTCCGGGGGAATGACGGGGATGACCTCCATCACCATCCACTCCGGCTGGTTCCCGGAAAGCCGCAGAGCCTCTATCACTTCCATCCTTCTGACGATGCGTATCTTCTTCTGGCCCGTGCTGTCCTTCAGCTTCTTCCGCATTTCCGCAGACAGAGCCTCCAGGTCTATGTGGTTCAGGAGCTCCCGCACCGCCTCGGCGCCCATGCCCGCCCGGAAGTTGTTTCCGTAGGCGTCCCGGGCGTCCCGGTACTGCTGCTCCGTCAATATCTCTTTATAGCCCAGGTTGGATTCTCCCGGGTCCACCACGATGTAGGCGGCGAAATACAGCACCTTTTCCAGATTCCTGGGAGAGATGTCCAGCACCAGCCCCATGCGGCTGGGGATGCCTTTGAAATACCAGATGTGAGAAACGGGGGCGGCCAGCTCTATGTGGCCCATCCGTTCCCGCCGCACCTTGGCCTTGGTCACTTCCACGCCGCAGCGGTCGCAGACGATGCCCTTGTATCTGATTCTCTTATACTTTCCGCAGTGGCACTCCCAATCCTTGGTAGGGCCGAATATCTTTTCACAGAAAAGGCCGTCCTTTTCCGGCTTCAGAGTACGGTAATTGATGGTCTCGGGCTTCTTTACCTCGCCCCGGGACCAGCTTCTTATTTTCTCCGTAGACGCCAGACTGATCTGCAATGACTCAAAATTCTTCAGTTCGTTCACGCTCTCCCCACCTCCTACAGATCTTCGTCTTCAGCTGCACCGGTATAATCCTGCTCTGCGTCCTCCCGCTCCGCTTCGTCCGGATCTCCTTCCAGACTGAAGCCGGAGCCGTCCGCCAGCAGCTCTTCCTCGTCGGCCAGGGACTGGATGTCTATCATGCTCTCTATGCTGGTCACCGCATCCAGATCCGTGGATTCCTTTATCTCTATCTCCTCGTTGGTGTCGGAAAGGACCTTTACGTCCAGACCCAGGCTCTGCATTTCCTTTATGAGGACCTTGAAGGACTCGGGGATCCCCGGCTCGGGAATGTTTTCCCCCTTCACGATGGCCTCGTAGGTCTTTACCCGGCCCACTACGTCGTCGGACTTCACCGTCAGGATCTCCTGCAGGGTGTAGGCGGCGCCGTAGGCTTCCAACGCCCAGACTTCCATTTCGCCGAAACGCTGGCCGCCGAACTGGGCTTTTCCGCCCAGAGGCTGCTGCGTTACCAGGGAGTAAGGCCCGGTGCTTCTGGCATGGATCTTATCGTCTACCAGATGGTGGAGCTTCAGCATATACATATATCCCACGGTGACGGGATTATCGAAGGGCTCCCCGGTCCTGCCGTCCCGGAGGGTCAGCTTCCCGCTTTCGGGATAGCCGCACTCCTTCAGCAGGTCTATGATCTCCTTTTCGCTGGCGCCATCGAACACAGGAGTGGAAATGTACCAGTCCTTATACTTGGACGCCAGGCCCAGATGGACCTCCAGCACCTGACCGATGTTCATACGGGAAGGCACGCCCAGGGGGTTCAGCATCACCTGCAGGGGAGTGCCGTCTTCCATGAAGGGCATATCCTCTTCAGGCAGGATGCGGGAAATGACGCCCTTGTTTCCGTGACGTCCCGCCATCTTGTCGCCTACGCTGATCTTTCTCTTGGTGGCCACATAGCAGCGCACCAGCTTGTTGACGCCGGGGGGCAGCTCGTCGCCGTTTTCCCGTGAGAAGGTCTTTACGTCCACCACTATGCCGGTCTCTCCGTGAGGCACCCGGAGAGAGGTGTCCCTTACCTCTCTGGCCTTTTCGCCGAAGATGGCCCGGAGCAGCCGCTCCTCCGCAGTGAGCTCCGTTTCCCCCTTGGGGGTGACCTTGCTCACCAGGATGTCCGAGGAATTCACCTCGGCGCCGATGCGGACGATGCCGTCCTCGTCCAGATCCTTCAGGGCGTCGTCTCCCACGTTGGGGATGTCCCTGGTGATCTCCTCCGGCCCCAGTTTTGTATCCCTGGCCTCCGCCTCGTATTCCTCTATGTGGACGGAGCTCAGGACGTCGTCCATGATGAGCCGCTCGTTCAGAACGATGGCGTCCTCAAAATTGTAGCCTTCCCATGTCATGAAGCCCACAAGAAGGTTCTTGCCCAGGGCGATCTCTCCCTGGTCTGTGGAAGGACCGTCGGCGATGGCCTCTCCGGCCTCCACATGCTCTCCTTTGAACACGATGGGCCGCTGGTTGATGCAGGTGCCCTGGTTGGAGCGCTTGAACTTCAGCAGCTTATATTCGTCTGCGCCGTTGTCGGCGTCTCTTCTGATCTTCACCCGGTTGGCGTCTACATATTCCACCACGCCGGCATTTTTTGCCAGGACCACCACGCCGGAATCCCTGGCGGCGGTGAATTCCATGCCCGTGCCCACTATGGGGGCCTCCGACACCAGCAGGGGCACCGCCTGCCGCTGCATGTTGGAGCCCATCAGGGCCCGGTTGGCGTCGTCGTTTTCCAGGAAGGGGATCATGGCCGTGGCCACGGATACCACCTGCTTGGGAGAAACGTCCATATAGTCCACCAGCTCCCTGGATACCATATCCACTTCGCCGCCGGGCTTACGGACTACCACCTTGGCATTGACAAAGCGGCCCTGGCTGTCCAGAGGCTCGTTGGCCTGGGCGATGATGATCTGTTCCTCTTCATCTGCCGTCATATACTGGATCTCTTCCGTCACCACGCCTCTGGCCTTGTCCACCTTCCGATAGGGCGTCTCTATGAAGCCGTAGGGGTTGATGATGCCGTAGGTGGTGAGGGAGCCGATGAGGCCGATGTTGGGGCCTTCCGGGGTCTCTATGGGGCACATCCGCCCGTAATGGGAGTGGTGGACGTCCCGGACCTCAAAGCCCGCTCTTTCTCTGGACAGGCCGCCGGGGCCCAAAGCGGAAAGACGCCGCTTGTGGGTCAGCTCCGCCAGAGGGTTGGTCTGGTCCATGAACTGAGAAAGCTGGCTGCTTCCGAAGAATTCCTTTATGGCGGCGGTGACGGGCCGGATGTTCATGAGGGCCTGGGGCGTGGTGGCCTCCATGTCCTGGATGGTCATCCGCTCTTTCACCACCCGTTCCATCCGGGCCAGGCCTATGCGGAACTGGTTCTGCAGCAGCTCGCCCACGGTGCGCAGCCTTCTGTTGCCCAGATGGTCTATATCGTCCACGTTGCCGATGCCTTCGGTCATCCCCAGCAGATAGCTGACGGAGGCGATGACGTCGTCAAAGATGATGTGCTTGGGGGAAAGGCTGTTCCTCTTGGTCAGGAGCAGCTCTTTCGTCTCTTCTTCCGAAAGGCCCGCCTCTTCCGCCTCCGCCAGGATGGCTTTCAGGGCGGGATAATGGACCCGCTCCGCCACCTTCAGGCCGGAAACATCGAAGGGGACGTGCTTCTGCAGAGGCACAAATTGGTTGCCGATGAGGCGGACCACCCGGCTCTCTTCCTCTTTGCTGTAGACGGCCACCCATTCCACGCCGCTGTCTTCGATGGCGGCGGCTTCTTCTCTGCTCAGGCGCTTTCCGGCCTCCGCCAGGATCTCGCCGCTTTCCGGGTCCGCCACGCTCTCCGCCAGCACGCAGCCGGGGAGCCGGTTGAACAGGCCCAGCTTCTTATTATATTTGTAGCGGCCCACCTTGGCCAGGTCGTATCTCTTGGCGTCGAAAAACAGAGCCTCCGTCAGATCGTAGGCGCTCTCAAAGGTGGCGGGCTCGCCGGGACGGAGCTTCTTATAGATCTCCTTCAGGCCGTCGTCGAAGTTGGTGGTGGGATCCTTTGAAAGGGATTTTTCCAGGCGATCAAAATCCCCGAAGACCTTGCGTATCTCTTCGCTGGTGCCTTCGTACAGCATTTTGGAAAGGTCGCTGGAGTATTCTCCGTAGCGGCGGACCTTCTTCCGCAGCTCCCCTTCGGTGATTTCCGGATTCTTCATCCGCTCGCTGTCCACCTTGGTCTCCACGGCCTTGTAGGACAGGGCCCGGAGCAGGGTGGTGATGGGCTGCTTTCTGGTGCGGTCCACGCGAACGGAAAGGATCTCGTTGGAGTCGGTCTCGTATTCCAGCCAGGCGCCCCGGTTGGGGATGATGGTGGTGGTGTAAAGCCTGTTGTTGGATTTGTCCACCGTGACGTCGTAATAGGGGCCGGGGGAGCGGACCAGCTGGGTCACCACCACCCGCTCTGCGCCGTTATAAATGAAGGTGCCTTTTTCCGTCATGAGAGGGAAATCTCCCATGAACACTTCCTGTTCCTTTACTTCTCCTGTTTCTTTATTGATGAGGCGGACTTTCACTTTCAGAGGGGCCGCATAGGTGGCGTCCCTCTCCTTGCATTCCTCCTGCTCGTATTTTGCTTCGCCGCTGAGGGAATGTCCTATGAATTCCAAAACCAGGTTGTCCGCATAATCTCTGATGGGCGAGATGTCTTCAAATACTTCTCTCAGTCCTTCTTCAATAAACCAATCGTAAGACTCTTTTTGGATCCGGATCAGATTCGGCATATCAGCCACTTCATGGATCTGGGAATAACTCATGCGGGTCTTTTTGCCGATCTTTACTGCTTCAGGCATATTCCTACCCCCTTATATATTAAACAACATCACTAACATGGCAAGTTAATATAATAGCATAGAGGGGTCAAGGCGTCAAGGAAAA
>JAUNBO010000058.1:0-8890 GCA_030527065.1 Bacillota bacterium
GCTTCGCAAATGGGGCAGGCTAATGAAAGACGGTTGCAAGCACCCATTCAACAACCAAGACCCGGTCTTGCCGCTCCCACTACTGGCACATTCTGCAAATCTGGATTTTTAGATTCCTTGCACAGATCCGCTCCGGCTCAGCGCTTGCAGCGGGCCTGGTAGTGGGGCTGGTTCTCCCACAGGTCTTTGGCCACCGGCGCCCAGTTGTCGGCGGCCTCCTTGCATTTTACGCAGAGTTCGTCTACGTCCTCCCCCTGCCCCATATCCGTGGACCGGGCCCCGGATGCGTGGACCATGTCCGCCAGAGCGCCGTTATTGTCCAGCAGCGGACAGGGCCGCAGATGATTTTCATTGAAGGGCTGGTTGTTGTGATAGGCCATGAAGAGGGGGCTTCTGTAAGCCTCCAGCAGGGTCTTTTCGCGGATGTTGGAATCCGAGTAATGGATGAAAGCGCAGGGCTCTATGTCCCCGTTGGCGTTGATGTGCAGATAGCTCCGCCCCCCGGCAATGCAGCCCTTCACGTATTCCCCGTCGTTCCAGAAATCCATGGTGAACAGAGGCTTGGTCTGCCGGAATTTCCGGACCTGCTCATACATATATTTCCGCTGCTCCGCCGTGGCGATGAGCTCCGTGGGCGCTCCCTTCCCCACGGGCATATAGGTGAAGAACCAGGCGAAAAGGGCGCCTTTTTCGATGAGGTCGTCAAAGTATTCCTCGCTGCCGATGACCTCCGCATTCTGCCTGGTGTAGCAGCAGGACACCCCGAAGGGCAGCTTCTTCTTCCGCAAAAGCTCCATGGCCCGGCACACCGCCTGATACGTCCCCTGCCCCCGGCGGGCGTCGGTCTCCTTCTCAAAGCCCTCCACGCTGATGGCGGGGATGAAGTTCTTCACCCGCAGGCATTGGTCTGCAAAGGCTTCGTCTATGAGGGTGCCGTTGGTGAAGGCCAGAAACTGGCACTCGGGATGGGCTTCACAAAGACGAATGATATCATCTTTACGGACCAGGGGCTCGCCGCCGGTGTAGATATACATGTAAGTGCCCAGCTCCGTGCCCTGCTTTATGATGCTGTCCAGGGTCTCATAGCTCAGACTCGCATGATGGTCGTACTCCGCCGCCCAGCAGCCCTCGCAGTGGAGGTTGCAGGCGGAGGTGGGGTCCAGCAGGATGGCCCAGGGGATGTTGCAGCCGTACTTCTCCATGTTCTTCAGCTGCCGGGGATTGCCGATGGCCGCCGAATTCACCACGAAGCTTTCAAAAAACGCCTTTCGCATATCCGGGTCCGTGCCGGCCCAGATCTTCTTTATCAGCTGCATCCAGTTGCCCCGGGGATCGGCTATGCCCTTGCGGATGATGTCCTTCTGCACCTCCAGGGCATTTTTTGTATCGTACCGGTCCACCCATTTCAAAAGCTTTTCCATGGCCTCTTCCGGTTCTCCGTCCAAATATTGCAAAGCTCTTTTGACAGCAAAGGCCTTGATGTGCTCCTGCACTGTTCTGTTGCTCATTTCCCTCTCCTTTCCGGAACGTTCCCATTGCCGCAAAGGGTCCGTCCTTCGCGTCTCCCCGGCAGCATTCCTTCCGCCGGGAAAGACATACGCCAAAGCCCCCGGTCTTTTCGGGGCTGCGTCTGCAACATAGTATATGCAGTTCCTCTTACAATTACATTTTAGAAATCCATGGAAATCCTGTCCACGGACAGATGGCGGAACCTGGGAGATTTTTTGACAGGAAAAAAAAGCTGTCGCTTTTTCGGACAATCTTCCGAAATTGTCCCTATATGGGCCATTGCAAAGGGTTTATACTAAAATTATCCCATTCCAGGAGGACAGGCGCCATGCGTTCAGAAGAGATCACCAGGTCCATCATCGACTTCACCGTGGAAAAGGGTCTCCGGGACATAGAACAGGGGTCCCGCCGCAGCGTCCGCCGCATGGTGGATCTGGGGGAGCATTTTGCCCGGGGCGCTTTTCAAAAGGAACTTTTCCAGACCGCTCAAAGGCATCTGGATCATAAAGACAGCTCGTATTATACCCTGGCCCAGAACGTCATCCGCAGCGTGGATCATAAAACCCTGAAAACCTTCGGCATCAACCTGGGCTACAACAGTCTGACCCTGGGCACCCGCCTCATCCGCCAGAAGATTTCCGAGGAAGGCCACCACATCCCCTGGACCATCGCCGTGGACCTGAAGGAGTTTTCGCCCTCCGGCGTCACGGAAAATGCTCTGCAAAGCCTCATCCTTCAGGGGATGGAGCTGGGCGTCTTTTCCTATTTCATACGCTGCAGCGGAGAGGCTGCGCCCCTGGAATCGCTTCTTGAGCTTCTGAAGAAAAACGACCAGTGCGCCTTCCTGCTCTTTCTGACGCCGGAGCTGCTGGACCGGAACAGAGCTGCCGCCATAAGCGAATGTCACAACACTCTGGTGTCCCTGGAATGCAGGGACCTTCCCGCTTACCGGGAAGGCGCTCTTCTTCTGAAGGAGCTCCGCTGCCTGTTCGCTGCGCACCTGTACTATTCGGAAGAAGAGCTGCCCTCGCTTCACCCGGAAAAGTGGCTGGACGCCCTGCCTCCCACCGGCTGCGCCGTGACCTTCCTTCTGGCCCGGCCCCACTGCGGGAAAGAGGCCCGGGCCCAGGTCCGGAGCTACGTCCGGGAAGTCCGGAACGCCGCCAGAGCCCAGCCCCTTTATGTCGTGGATTTCTACTCGGACCTGACCCTGGTAGACCAGACGGTTTCCGGCGCCTCCTGCCTCCTTTGCGTCAGCCCCGAAGGCTATGCCCGGCGGCTGGGCCAGGAGACCGTTCCCGCACCGGAGCTCCACATTGCCCGGCAGGATCTGGCCACCATCCTCTCCCTGCTCATGCCGGCGGCGGAAAAAAACGCCGGGGAATGAGCCCGGCGGCGGGATCTCGTTTGTGGGGCCCCGGCGGTAAAAAAGCCGCCAGGAAAGGGATGTGCTTCCCATAATCCGCAAAACCGGCACCCACATGTCCTTAATTGGATCCAATGGCTAATTTTCTGTTATGGATCAAAGGGTTTGAAGCATCATATTCAGTGCGCTGGCTACTTCAAATCCAGAAACTCTGCTGCAGTCATGATTTTGGGGTTAGTTAAGCCCGATTCTAAAAAATCCTTGTCGCCGGTTAACAGGATGTCGACTTCCGCATGGATAGCTGCCCGCAAAATCGGCTGATCATCAATATCACGGATTTGCGTTTCATCTGCCAGCCTCTCCGGAGGCGTCGGAACCACATCCAAGGCAGTGAGTGCCACAGACAAAAACCGTTCAAAAGCCGGAATCTTATGTGGAAACTTGCGATTGAATACCCGCCGTAACTCAACGATGTTCTGTTCGCATACAAATCCCCTGTTGGGATAAGTTACAGCTTTCAGGTATGCCTGAAATGGCTTTCCTCCGCTGTTGAGTGAAGCGGAAATCAAAATATTGGTATCAATAAGAACCTTCATTGCTTACTGATCCTCCAACTCCAGACGAATATCCTTCACAAGATCCATGATTGCATCGTCGTCCGTGAGGCCTGCTCTCTCTGCTTCTCCCTTCATCTCCCGCTGAAGCATTTTCATTGCATAAACTGCGGAATTCATCAAGATAATTTGGTCATCGCCACAAATCAAAGTGACCCGGTCTCCCGTATTCAATTTCATTCTGGATCTGATGTCCTTTGGTAAAGTAATTTGTCCTTTTGACATTACCTTGGCGTTATCAACGATTACTCCTTCCATTGTATCCTCTCCTGTTCTGTGAATCCGAAGTAGGGCGTTCCCTACTTTCCCTACGAAAAGTATACCTGATTCTCAGCGAAAAAACAAGGAGTATTTATAACGGGGCAGGGTGGGTTCGCTGCCATCTCAACCACAGGGAAAAGGTGAAAGGACCCGGCGGCGGGATTTCGTCTGTGGGGACCCGGCCGCTGCCGGGACCGGATGCAAAGCCGGAAGGGCAGGCCGGCGGCGGCCTTTGCTCCGGCGGCGATGGTTCAGTCTTCTTTCTTTTCGTCCTCCTGCTCCCGGAGCATCTTTTGGAACAGGGCCTTCACCATGTTTTTCAGAAGGGCCACAAATTCCTCCGGCGCCAGCTCCTCCTCCGCCGTAAGCCAGCGAAGGATGGCCGCTTTTACGGCGTCAGTGAGAAAGGCCGCATAGAAATGCCGCCCTTCATCCCGGGGGAACACGTCCTTATAATAGCTCAGAAACACCGACTGAAAGACCGCCTCAAAGGATTCCGACAGGGAGTTCTGCCCCCGGACCTGCAGGGCGTTGGCATAAAAGGCTTTGTTTTCGTAAAGATAGGCGCAGACGTCCTCCATAAAATCCCAGATCGTCTGGTATTCCCGCTTTTGCATGTGGTCCACAAATTCCGTATAGTAGATCCAGTTCACCAGATCATACTTGTCCCGGAAGTGGTAATAGAAGCTCTTGCGGTTCATCCCGCATTTTTCACAGACGTCCCCCACCCGTATCTTTTCAAAAGATTGGGTCTCCATCAGTTCCTTCATGGCCCCGGCCAGGGCTTTTTTTGTGATCTGTGAATAAGACATCGTTCCGTTCCCGCAAAAAGCGTTTCTGCCTGCGGCCCTAACCCGCAGCTTCGGGCTCCTCCTTTTTCCGGCGGCGCCGTTTTTTTGCAATCCCGCTGTAATCCACTCCCGCCATATCCATAAGGAACACAAAGATGGGGACGCCGATGAGCAGGCCCCAGACCCCCAGATAATGCTCTCCCATGACCAGAATGACGAAGACAAAGCAGACCGGCAGCTCCGTCCTGGCGGACATGAGCTTGGGGTTCAGGATGTAGGCTTCCAGAGTATGGATGAAGATGATCATGCTCAGGACCAGGATCACCTTGGAAACGCCTCCCAGATTAAAGGCGATGATTCCCAGAGGCACAAAGGAGATGATCACCCCGGCCACGGGAATGAGGCCAAGGAAGAAAATCATCACGCCCAGGCCCAGGATCTGGGGAAAGCCCAGAATGGCCAGCAGAAGCATGGAGACGATGGAGTTGATGAGGGCGATGGTCCCCTGCACCTTCATCACCTTGCCGAAGGTACGGGCAAAGCTGCTGCCGAACTTATACAGGTACTCGTAAATATAGCCGATGGGGCTGAGCTGAATTTGTCTGGCAAAAAGGGCGATCTTCCCCTTTTCCAGAAGGAGGAGCAGGCTCAGCAGCAGGGAAAGGAAGAGGTAGACGCCAAAGCCCGTCACCCTGCTGAGGCCCATGGCCATCAGGCTTCCGGCCTGGGAAAGATAGCTGTCGATGTCCACCGAATCCACCAGGGCCGCCGTCCGGCTCCCCAGAAGCGCCTCCAGGGCTTCCATATCGAAGGTGACTATGGCGTTGGCGATCTCCCCCAGCTGCTCCACCACCCTGGGGGCCAGCTCCACGCTGACGGCAGAAAGAAGAAAGAGAAAGCAGACGTAAATGAGGACCACCACCACCCAGTCCGGCACCATAAAGGGCAGGACCTTCCGGTTCCGCCGCTGTATCACTCTCATCAGATGATAGAAAAGGAAGGTGAAGATGAAGGTCAGCAGCACCAGGTTCAGCATGTTCCAGAACAGGATGAACATCAGCAGCAGCACCACAAAGGAAATCAGCTTCTGTTTTGTCCTTTCGCTCAGTTCAAAGGTATTCCTGTTCTGTTCGCTCATTTTCTCACTCCGTCTCCCGGGAGCACAAAGCCCTTTTTCCCTGTCATGCAATCAAATCGTTCAAATCCCCTCCGTCTCCCGGGAATGCAAAGTCATTTGCGCCCGGAGGGCCCCCATCTGCAGGCCGGCGATAAAGAGATTGACGCCCTGGATGATGAAAAACGCCCCCAGCAGGAGCACCATGGCCAGGCCCGCCACCAGAGGATTCAGGAAGGCGTAAACGCCGGCGGCGACGCTGACCGCACCCATGACGAGGCTCCAGTACCAGCCGGGAATGCCCATGGCTCTGAGCCCAAAGGAAGCCACGCAGCGAAGGACCCCGGAAAACATGACCCACATGCCGAAGAAGAACACCAGAACGGCGTCTGTAATGAGCAGGTTGCAAAGCACCAGGATCCCCAGCAGGAGGGTCAGGGCGCCGTTGGCCAGCTGCCAGCCGCTGGTCCCCAGCTGCTTCCGGTTGGGGATGAAAGCCAGAATGTCCACCGCGCCCCCGAACACCATGGCCCAGCCCAGAACGAAAGCCAGAGAAAGAAAGGTGGCCCCCGGATGGGCGAAGCACCAGACTCCCGCCAACATCAGCAGCGCCCCGGCAATGAACGTCAATATCCTCATGATTTCTCCCTCTGTTTCCGTGTCAGAATCATCTTCCTTAATAAATAAATTATATGCTTTCCCCCTGTTTCCGTCAACCACCTTGAAACCTAAATATGTGTAAAGATTTTGAGAGTTAATCAAATATGATGCAACCCCCCGGGAAGCTTCCACTCTTCAATTACATAGAAGGGCATAATGATGGCACCAAAAGCTCCGGCCTTTGCGCCAACAGGTAACCAGCTCCAGTTTGCCATTAGATATATCGCTGTCATGGATCCAACGATACATATAAAACAGACCCATAAATTGCCGCACCAATTATATTTTAATCATCGCATTTTTCTTCCTTAGAGGTTTTTTGCTGTAATGCCAGTATTTCTTCTTTTTTATATCCGTACATTTCTTCCTGTGCAAATGGATATTTAGTATTACGATCCCGCATCAATATGATCGGTACGCCGAAGCATAAGCCATATCCCACTATGGCGCCGATGATACCGAAAGCAAAGTCCATCCCTGTTGCAATATCGTTTGTCGTTACGTACCAGATCATGTAAATTGCAATTGGCAGCTGCAGGAACAAGGTTGCAGCAAGTCCCGGATTATAAAAGCTTTTTAGCCGGATATTGACCAGAATGCCGTGGGCAGGCACCTGAATCAAAGCCGCAAGGCTCTGAGCAAGGGCAAGCCAGATCAGATCCGGGAAGAAAACAGGAACGATATAGAAGGTATATGTGGTGAAAACATTGTCAACAAAACACAGATTTTGATTGAATGGGTAGCGGTCAGGAATCTGTTTTTCTTTGAACTGCATGATATTTACAATGGACGGAAATCCGCCGGGCCAACCGTACTCTTCAAATTGATGGACCAGCATGGCCATAAAACTAAAGATCAGGATCACTTGGATATGACTGAACATATCGCCCCAAAACCCCATAAAAAATGCAAGTGCAACAAATATAATCCCTCCGATATAGTACCAATTCCGACGCCATATTTTCATTGAAACCACCTCTTTTCATTGAAATCGCGCAACACATGTTGTATATTAAAAGGATAACATTCGCCTTATGCATCATCAAGCAACAATTTGCGCCGTTATGTTAAAAAGTTCAGGAGATACCAGATGAAAAAGAACCCGGAAATCACCAATGCAACGAGGCAAGCATTTGTAGATGCTTTTTGCCAACTGTATAAAGTCCAGCCGATCGAATCGATAACTGTCACAGAACTGACCGATAAGGCAGGCTATAATAGATGTACCTTTTACCGGTATTTCAATGATATATACGCTCTCTTGACTTACATTGAAAATTTGCTCCTTGAACACATAAAAAAAAGCATTGCCGAGCATATAGAAATCGATGATATTATCGAGAATTTTGTCCCAACCTTTGTCAAAGTGTTCGATGATAACGACATTTATTATAAGGTGTTACTGGATAATCCCAACAGCACAAGATTCGCTGATCGTCTGAAGACGGATATGACCCCCATTCTTATGAAAAAATTCCGAATGCCTGCCGAAGAGCCCCATGCCGGATACGTCATGGAATTTTACCTCTCTGCTCTTGTTTCAACGATTGCTTACTGGGTACACCACCAGAAAAATATATCGGCAGCAGAACTGGGCAAAATGGTGCAAGGCTTCCTTGAAAACGGAGTCCTTTCGCAACTAAACAAATATAAGATGTAGATACCTTCAGTTGACACGAGCACATACGCCTTGTCAACTGAAGATAATGACAGCGGTGTATCATTTGTTTTCCTCTTGATATTTCGCATAATATCCGATGTCTTCAAATGCGAAAAATTCACTTTTGGCTTTAAAGGAAAATACAAAAGGAACAAGGATCAGGATGATTACGATACTCAAAACAATTCCAATGCCGCCTAAAACATCTGCCGGATGGATCGGATGCTTCGTGAACCAGTAAATCCCGTATACGCTTAATTCAAGCAAACCTACATAAGATGTCACTATGCCGGGATCATAAATCGTTTTCTTACCGTACTTGCTGAACTGTCTATATGCCTTTATCCCGCCTCTTGTATGGCCTGCTGTTTCAAGTACGCCGAAGATAATTACGATTATGACACACATGCCTTCGATTTTCAGGGTCGAAAATGTAAGGAAAATGAAAACCAGTTCTGCACCAAGATTTGTGATCATATTGGTCAGCATGTTTTGCGGATAAACACGTGGCTCCTTTGAACCGAAACCCAGGTTGTTTCCAAAAAAGAATCCTCCGGGGTATGTGTTTTCTTCAAAAATATGAAGAGGGATCAAAATGCTAAGCAAGCACATAAGTTTTTGAGGAACATCCCATACAGGCCAATTGATAATCAATACATTGAGCATAACGACCCCCAGACCGTAAACCGCATATAGCCATACACCGTTACACCATTTTCTTAATAATGCTTTCATAACGTTCAGCTCTCGACTTTCATATCAGGCGATATTGTCTTGTATAATTCAATTATACAAGATTTTAAAAGTTCATCAATCGACAGATATAACCAGATTGTTGCATGATTACTTTTCACGGGCGCCAAGGGGGCGGCCCGCCGGACACAACGCCGGCGGTCGTCGTTTGCGGTCAGCGGG
>JAUNBO010000058.1:8990-10481 GCA_030527065.1 Bacillota bacterium
GAATTCCTTGCACAAGTCTGCCAGCCATTTGCTTCACAAATGGGGCAGGCTAATGGCAGTAGAATTCTGCAAATCGAAGATTTGTGAATTCCTTGCACAAGTCTGCCAGCCATTTGCTTCACAAATGGGGCAGGCTAATGACCGAAAGGAGTGTTTTTTATGGCGCAGACTACTTTAAGCGTCCGCATGGATTCAGAAGTGAAAAGCCAGCTTGACGCCTTATGCGCAGATGTGGGCATGACTACCTCCACAGCGATTAATCTGTTTGCGAAAGCCTTTATCCGGGAACGCAGGCTGCCCTTCGATGTGGTGGCGTCTGATTCGTTCTATTCCGAAAGCAACATAAAGCGGCTGCAGCGCAGCATCCAGCAGTTGAACGAAGGCCGGGTGGTCACCAGGACGATGGAAGAGTTGGAGGAGATGGCCAATGAATAAGATCAGCTTTTCGGAAGAAGGCTGGGAAGGCTACCTTTATTGGCAGACGAAAGACAAAAAGACGTTGAAGCGGATCAATCTGCTTTTGCAGGACATTCTGCGGAACACGCATGACGGTATCGGCAAGCCGGAGCCCCTGCGCGGGAGCTTGAGCGGCTTCTGGAGCAGAAGGATCGATGATACAAACCGGCTTGTCTATCGCATTTCCGGTGAAAGCGTTGAGGTGATTTCCTGCCGGGACCATTACAACGATAAGTAGAAATAAATATGCGGAAGTATGGACAGGACTATTTTGCACTGTGATATGAATAATTTTTACGCCTCCGTGGAGCTCCTTTCCCACCCGGAGCTGGCGGGCCGGCCCGTAGCGGTCTGCGGAAACCCGGAGAACCGCCACGGCATTATCCTTGCCAAAAATGGAGAGGCCAAAGCCTTTGGCGTGGTAACGGCGGAGACCGTGTGGCAGGCCCGAAAAAAATGTCCGGGCCTGGTGCTGCTGCCTCCCCATCATTCCCGCTATGCCCGCTATTCCCGCCTGATCAACGAGATCTACCGGCAATACACGGACATGGTGGAACCCCTCAGCATAGACGAATCCTTCCTGGACGTCACCGGCAGCCTGAAGCTCTTTGGCAGCGGCCGGGAGATCGCCGATAAAATACGGCAGCAGGTGAAGCAGGAACACGGCCTCACCCTGTCCGCCGGGGTTTCCTTCAACAAGCTTTTTGCCAAAATGGGCAGCGATTACAAGAAGCCCGACGCCACCACCGAGATCACCCGGGAGAATTACCAAAGCCTCCTGTGGCCCCTGCCCGTCCGGCAGTTCTATTCCGTTGGCGGCGCCACGGCGGAAAAGCTGAGAGAGATGGGGATACGCACCATAGGGGATCTGGCCCGGACGGACCGGCAGCTGCTTCTGGCGGCGCTGGGGAAGAACGGCGGCCAGCTCCACGATTACGCCAACGGCCTGGACCAGCGCCCCGTGGCCCTCTTCGAAGAGAGGCGGAAGATGAAATCCGTGGGCAACGGCGTCACCTTCCGCCGGGATCTGTTGGG
>JAUNBO010000059.1:0-7371 GCA_030527065.1 Bacillota bacterium
AATAGTAACTAAGAAAATCGTCTGAAAATATATGGAGAATTTTATATGGTTTTGCGGCGTTTTGTGATATAGTATTTTTAGAAGGACAGGTTGCGGCCGGCCGCCGTGCCGCCCACAGGCCTGTCTCCGTCTCCCTGTAAGGGGCGGGAAAATATAGTACGAGGGGGTAATAAAAGATGAAAGTCATCATCAGCACAAAGAACTTCAATGCCAGCGAACACCTCAAGGACACCATTGAAAAAAAGTTTGAAAAGCTCAGCAAGTATTTTTCCAGGGATGTGGAAGCAGACGTCACTCTGACCATGGAAAAGGGCCGCCAGAAAATAGAGGCCACCATAGAGGCCAAGGGCCTGCTCTTCCGGGCGGAGGAGACCAACAACGACGTCTACGCCGGCGTGGATTCCGTGGTGGATAAGCTGTCCAGCCAGATGTCCCGCTTCAAGACGAAAATACAGCGGAAGCACAAGGACTGGGACGACATCAGCTTTGCGGCCATCCCGGATTCCGAGGAGCCGGAACCGGACGAAAGCCCCGTGGTGCGGCGGAAGTCCTTCGATCTGCTCCCCATGTCCGTGGACGAGGCCATCATGCAGATGGAGCTTTTGGAGCATACCTTCTTTGTCTTCCTGAATATGGAGACGGACAGCGTGAACGTGGTCTATAAGAGAAAGCAGAACGATTACGGTCTTTTGGAGACCAATTACTGATATTCGATCCCCCTGAGAAGGGGACAGTAAAGGGAGGGAGTCCATGTCAGTGTCACTGCCGGACTTCGCAGCCAATATTTTCAACGGTTTCAGCGTCACCGATGTGATAGATATCATCATCGTGGCTTTTGTTGCGTATAAAATACTGGGGTTCATCCAGGAGACCCGGGCGGAGCAGCTGGTGAAGGGCCTGCTGTTCCTGGTGGTGGCCACCTATCTGTCCGGCGAGTTCAACCTGTACACCCTGAACTGGCTGCTGGAAGGGACCATCACCCTGGGCGTCATCGCCCTGGTCATCGTGTTTCAGCCGGAGCTGCGCCGGGGCCTGGAATACATCGGCCGGGGCCGCATCATAAAAAAGCAGTTCGGAGAGATGGGGAAGGACCAGGCCAAGCGGGTCACGGGAATCATTGTGGAAGCGGTGGACTTCTTTTCCAGCAACAAGGTGGGAGCCCTCATCGTCATGGAGCGGGAGATTTCCCTGAACGACATCATAGAGACCGGGACGGTGGTGGACGCCGCCCTCTCCACGGAGCTGCTGGGGAACATCTTCTACAAGGGAGCGCCTCTCCACGACGGCGCCGCCATCGTCCGGCAGGACCGGGTGGCGGCGGCCAGCTGCGTGCTGCCCCTCACCCAGAACCGCACCCTCAGCAAGGACCTGGGGACCCGGCACCGGGCGGGCATCGGCATCACGGAGAATTCCGACGCCATGGCCATCATCGTATCCGAGGAAACGGGGATCATCTCCATCGCCGTAGACGGCAGGCTCACCCGCTTCCTGGACATCAAGACCGTGGAAAAGACCGTGCTGAATTCCTATCTCAGCCACATGTCCGACGAAGAAAAGAAAAATCCTTTTACAAGATGGTTCGGGGGGCAGAAGAAAGATGAGTGAGCGGACGGAGCTGCGGGGCCAGCGGAAAGCCAGCAAGGGCAGCAGCCGTAAAACAGTGAATCTGATCCTGGCCATCGTCATCGCCCTGGTGCTGTGGGTCTATGTGATCAGCGGCATCAATCCCACCACCACGGATACCATAAGGAACGTTCCGGTGCAGCTGGTGAACGTGGACAGCCTCACCGCCCGGGGCCTGGCCATTTCCGGCGACGCCGAATATACGGTGGACGTGGTGATAGAAGGGAAGCGGGCGGACATCCTCAACGTCACCAGCGACGTCATCACGGCGGAGGCGGACGTGTTCGGCTACAGCATAGGGGAGAACTATGTGACGGTGATGGTCACCGTGCCCTCTGCCGTTTCCCTGGTGGAGGTGCGCTCCACCCGGGTGGTGGTGAACATAGAAGAGCTGGTGGCCCAGACCAAGCCCATAGAGATCCTCTATACCGGGGACATCCCCGAGGGGTACGAGCCGGGGGCCCTGGTCCTGAGCCCGGCGGAGATAGAGGTCAGCGGCGCCAGGTCCATTGTGGAATCGGTCACTTCCCTGCAGGTGGTGGTGCCGGCGGAAAATCTGTCCGTAGACGGCAGCACGGTCCGCAGCCAGGTGGACCCGGTGAACTACGGCGGCATTTATGTGGATAATGTGCGCCTGTCCTCCTCTTATGTGGAGATCTATTCGGAGCTGCTCAGGCTGAAAGAGGTGGAGGTAAACGTGGTGCTGGAGGGGCAGCTGGAAGAAACCCTGACCCCCGTCGTCAGCGGCGCCACTTCCGTTATGATAAAAGGCCCCAGAGCTGTGGTGGACGAACTGGAGACCGTGGATTCGGCGCCGGTGTCTCTGGAGGATCTGGAGTCCGGCGCAGAAGTCGCGCTGACCCTGGAGCTGCCGGAGGGAGTGGAGCTGGCCAACGGCGCCGCCGCGCCTTCCGTCACCATCAGCATAGAGGAGATCCGGACAGAGGAATTCCTCTTTGAGGTCAGTGAAATAGATGTGGAAAATCTCAGCGCCGGCGAAAATATGGAGATCGTTTCGGGAGAAACGGGAGAGATCCGCGTGACGGCCTCCGGCACCGCCGCCATGCTGGAAGCCCTGAGCCGGGAAGACATTTCCCTGTTCGTGGATATGGAGGGCCTGGAGCCGGGGACTCAGACGGTGGAGATCCGGATCCGCTGCGAAAGGGAGCTTCTTTCCATAACGGCGGCGCCCCCGGAGCTGCAGGTGACCTTCACGGCAGCAGAAGAAGGGGACGGCGAAGAAGCGGCGGAATCAGAATAGCAAAGGAGCGAGGAACAAGAGCTTATGGGCAGATTGTTTGGGACGGACGGAGTCAGAGGCGTGGCCAACCGGGAGTTGACTCCCCAGTTGGCCTTTCGTTTGGGCCGGGCGGGAGCCTGGGTCCTGGGGAAAAATAAGGAAAGGCCCTGTGTCCTGATCGGAAAAGACACCCGGGCGTCCGGGGATATGCTGGAAGACGCCCTCAGCGCCGGCGTCCTTTCCATGGGCGGAGACGTGGTGAAGGCGGGAGTGCTTCCCACTCCGGCGGTGGCTTATCTGGTGCGGCACTGGAAAGCAGATGCGGGAGCAGTCATTTCTGCCTCCCACAATCCATACGAATATAACGGGATAAAATTCTTCAACGGCGAAGGTTATAAGCTGGACGACGCCATAGAAGAGGAGATAGAGGCCATCGTCCTGGGGGAAAAAGAGCCGGGAGAGCCGGCGGAAGGAGGGGGCCTGGGACGCTGCAGAGACGCCGCAGAGGCTGCCGCGGAGGAGTACATAGCTTATCTGAAGGAAACGGCAGGGGTAAGGCTGGACGGGATGAAGCTGGCGGCGGACTGCGCCAACGGCGCCGCCTCTCTGGTGGCCCCCCGCCTCTTCCGGGAGCTGGGAGCGGAGCTGACGGTGCTTTCCGCCGCCCCCGACGGCGTCAACATCAACCGGGATTGCGGCTCCACCCATCCGGAGGCCCTTCAAAGAGCGGTCCGGGAGCAGGGGGCTGCCCTGGGCCTTGCCTTCGACGGGGACGCAGACCGGCTTATGGCCGTGGATGAGACCGGGGAAATCGTGGACGGCGACAAAATGATCTGCATCTGCGCCGGAAAGCTGAAGCGGGACGGCCGCTTGCCGGGGAACCGGGTCACAGCTACGGTGATGAGCAACCTGGGCTTCCACAAGGCGGTGGAGGCCATGGGCTGCACCGTGGACGTGACTCAGGTGGGGGACCGCTATGTGCTGGAAAGCATGCGAAAGACCGGCTCCGCCATCGGCGGGGAGCAGTCCGGCCACATCATCTTCCTGGAGCACAGCACCACGGGGGACGGCATGCTCTCGGCCCTGCAGCTGCTGGCGGCGGTGAAGGAGGGCGGAGGCAGCCTGAAGGCCCTGGCGGATCCCATCACCATCTACCCGCAGGTCCTGAAAAATGCCGCCGTCCGCAACGAGAACAAGAAAAAGTATGCGGAGCATCCCGGCATTGTCCGGGCCATGGCGGCCATGGAAGAGGCCATGGCGGGAGAGGGGCGGATCCTCATCCGGCCTTCCGGGACGGAGCCTCTGGTCCGGGTAATGCTGGAGGGCAGCGACATCCATAAGATCACGGGGCTGGCGGAGGAACTGGCGGCCCTCATCACCAGAGAATTAGGATAGGGGGAAGGGGCCGCCGGGCCCCGGGGAGATCAAGGAGGAAAATCAACATGTGCGGTATCGTAGGATATATCGGGGACGGAAGCGCCAGAGGCATCATTCTGGACGGACTGAAGAAGCTGGAATACAGGGGCTACGACTCTGCGGGGATCGCTCTCCATGCAGGGGATAAAATAGAGGTCCGCAAAAAGCAGGGGCGGATTTCCAATCTGGAGGAGTTCATCGCCAACGACCCGGTGGACAGCACCCTGGGGGTGGGTCACACCCGCTGGGCCACCCACGGCGCGCCCTCCGATATAAACTCTCACCCCCACTGCAACGGGGACAGCACCATCGCCGTGGTCCACAACGGCATCGTGGAAAACTACGTGGAGTTGCGGGAATGGCTGATAAAGGAACACGGCGTCAAATTCCTCTCGGAAACGGACACGGAGGTGATCGCTCAGCTCATCGGCGTCTGCTACCGGGGAGATCTGCTGGATGCGGTGTACGAGGCCGTGGAAAAGATGCGGGGAGCCTACGCCATCGGCGTCATTGCGGCGGGAGAGCCGGACAAGATCGTGGCGGTGCGGAAGTCCAGCCCCCTCATCGTGGGCCTGGGACAGGGCTGCAATTTCATCGCCTCGGACATCCCCGCCCTCCTGCGCCACGTCAAGGACATCTACCTGATAGAGAACAACGAGACCGTGGTCCTGACCAGGGATCAGGTGACCATTTACGACAAAGAGCGGAAGGAAGTGAAACGGGATGTGTTCCACGTCACCTGGTCCGCAGAGGCGGCGGAGAAGGAAGGCTATCCCCACTTCATGCTGAAGGAGATCCACGAGCAGCCCGGAGGGATAGAAGAGACCCTTACCCGGCGCCTGTCCCCGGAAGGGATGATAAAGCTGGATGGCATTTCCCTTACCCGGAAGGAGCTGGAGCGCTTCAACCGCATTTACATAGTGGCCTGCGGCACCGCCTATCATGCGGGGCTGGTGGGCAAATACGCCATAGAAAAATTCGCCCGGCTGCCGGTGGAGGTGGACGTGGCTTCGGAATTCCGCTACAGGGACCCGCTGGTGGACGAAAAGACTCTGTTCATCGCCATCAGCCAGTCCGGCGAGACCCTGGATACTCTGGAAGCCCTGCGGGACGCCAAGAGCAAGGGAGCCCGCATCCTCTCCGTGGTCAACGTGGTGGGGAGCTCCGTGGCCCGGGAATCCGACGACGTCTTTTACACCTGGGCGGGGCCGGAGATCGCCGTGGCCTCTACCAAGGCCTACACCACCCAGCTCATCTGCATGTACCTCATCGCCCTGCATATGGGCCTGGAGCGGGGAGCCCTGCCCATGGAAGAGTACAAGAGGATATTGCAGGAGCTGCTGGCCCTGCCGGATAAGCTGCGGAAGCTGCTGGAAACGGAGCCGGATATCCGGGAGATCGCCTGGGAGCTGTTCCTTTATAATAAGAACGATGTGTTCTTCATCGGCCGGGGCAACGACGCCGGCGTGGCCTATGAGGGCTCTTTGAAGCTGAAGGAGATCTCCTACATCAATTCCTTCGCCATCGCTGCCGGCGAGCTGAAGCACGGCACCATCGCCCTCATAGAACCCGGTACTCCCGTCATCGCCCTGGCCACCCAGGACGCCCTCTATGAAAAGATGCTTTCCAACATCCAGGAGGTGAAGGCCCGGGGGGCCTATGTGGTGGGGCTGGCCAAGGAGGGCAATCAGGAGATCGGAAAGCGGGGCAATGCCAACCGGGTCGTCTACATCCCCCGCTGCCCGGACGAGATCACCCCGGTGCTGGCGGTGGTGCCCTTGCAGCTGCTGGCCTATTACATCGCCAAATTCCGGGATTGTGATATAGATAAGCCAAAGAATCTGGCCAAATCCGTTACCGTAGAGTAGGACCGCACCCCCAAAAGCGCGGCTTTGCCGCCTCTTGGGGAATCAAGTGCAAAAGACAAAGGGGAAAAGGAGAGAGAGATGAGAAAAAAGGGAAAACACTGGACGGCGCTGGCCCTGTGCATCCTGCTGAGCACAGTGCTGATGGCAGGCTGCGTGGCGGAGCCATTGGAAGAGACCCCGGAAGAACCTCCGGTGGAAGAGAGCGGAGAAACCTGGCCGGTCACTCTGTATTATGTCAACGATGAATACGTGACCACAGGGGACGAGGAGCTGGATCACATCATTCCTGTGGAGGGAGAAATCGTCGTGGCGGAGGACGGGAACGTCCTCCTGGAGCTCTTGAATGCGCTGGCGGAGGTGCCGGAAGAGCCGGAGGGGCTCAGCACCGTAACGGCGGACCTCACCTTCCTGGACGCTTACCACGAATATCCGGAGGGCGTCGAATATGAGGAAGGCAGCGGCGAGGGCACCATCTTTGTGGACGTCAGCTCCGAAGGGCTGAGCGGGAGCTCTCTGATGGAAACCTTCTTAATAGAGCAGGTGGTGGAAACCCTGCTGGCCAACAGTGCGCTTTACAGCACCGAGGCTTTTTCCTGCGACCGGGTCCGGTTCCTGGTGGACGGGGCCGAGGCGGAGACCCTTATGGGCCATTACGGGATCATGGATCCCTTTTTCAGCGAGCTTCAGTGAGGGAGAAGGCCCCCTTCTCCCCCTTTCATAGTGCGAGAGAAAGAGAGATGAATGCGGTTTGAAAATCAGCAAAGCATATTACAGGGGCTGCCTGCTGGGAGGCGGCGTGGGAGACGCCCTGGGCTATCCTGTGCAGTTCATGTCGCTGGAGGAGATCCGCCGGACCTGGGGGGACTCCGGCATCTGTGAGCCGGTGGTGGACGAGGCTGCGGGAAAGGCCCTCATCTCCGACAACACGCAGATGACCATCTTTACCACCGACGGGCTCATGTGGGCGGATACCAGAGCGAAAAAGCGGGGCATATACGCCTATACCACCTGCATTTTTTTCGCCTATCAGAAATGGCTTTACACGCAGACCGGCAGCTTTGCCGATAAAAAGTATGAGTTCCTTCTGGAAGGCGAGATCCTGCAATGGGAGGAGCTCTTCGCCAGGCGCTATCCGGGCAAGACCTGCCTGGCGGCGCTGTCCGGCAGCATCAACAGCAAATACGGGACCCAGCGGAACCGGATCAACAACAGCAAGGGCTGCGG
>JAUNBO010000059.1:7471-10218 GCA_030527065.1 Bacillota bacterium
CCTGGGAAAAGGCTGGACTGCGGAGGAGGCCCTTTCCATGGCCCTGTACTGCGCCCTGAAGGAGCCGGAGGATTTTGAAAAGGCCCTTCTGCTGGCGGTGAATCACGACGGCAACAGCGGCGGCGTGGGCGCCATCTGCGGCAACATCATGGGGGCTTACCTGGGCAGCCTGGAAATCCCCTTCCGCTGGCTGGAAAAACTGGAGCTGGCGGAGCTTCTGAGCATAGGCGGAGACAGGCTGTTAGAGGTAGTGAAATGAAGGAGTATGAGGTTCGCAGTATGGATCTGGCCCCGGAGGGGCATAAGAAGATAGAGTGGGTGCGGAACAACATGCCCATTCTCAGGATGCTGGAGGATGAATTTAAAAGGGACAAGCCCTTTGCCGGGGTGAAGATATCCCTGTCCATCCACATGGAGGCCAAAACCGCTTATCTTTGCCGGGTCCTGGCCCTGGGAGGCGCAGAGCTTGCGGCCACGGGCAGCAATTCTCTTTCCACTCAGGACGATGTGGCGGCGGCCCTGGCGGATTCCGGCGTCCGGGTCTTTGCCGTTCACGGCGTTTCCCAGGAAGACTATGAGCGGCATCTGGAAATGACTCTGGAGCACCGGCCCAACATCATCATAGACGACGGCGGGGACCTGGTCTCTCTGGTCCATACCAAAAGGCCGGACCTGGCGGAGGAAGTGTGGGGCGGCTGTGAGGAAACCACCACCGGGATCCTCCGCCTGAAAGCCATGGAGCGGGAAGGAGCCCTGCGCTTTCCCATGCTGGCGGTGAACAACGCCCGGTGCAAGCATCTTTTTGACAACCGCTACGGGACGGGCCAGTCCGTCTGGGACAGTCTCATGCGGAACACAAATCTGATCGTGGCGGGCAAGCAGGTGGTGGTGGCGGGCTACGGCTGGTGCGGAAAAGGCATTGCGGCCAGAGCCTCGGCCCTGGGGGCCAGGGTCATCGTGACGGAGATCGATCCCGTGGCCGCCATGGAGGCCGTCATGGACGGCTTTGAGGTGATGCCCATGGACCGGGCGGCGGAGAGGGGCGACGTTTTCATCACCGCCACCGGCTGCCGCTCTGTGATCCGGGGGGAGCATATGGGCCGGATGAAGGACAGGGCCATCCTGGCCAATGCGGGCCATTTCAACGTGGAAATCGATATGGAAGAGCTGGAACGGGAGGCTGTGGAGAAGCGGGAGCTGAGGAAGAACGTGACAGGCTACCGGCTGCCGGAGGGCAATTGGGTCTGCGTCCTGGCGGAAGGCCGCCTGGTGAACATTGCGGCGGCGGACGGCCACCCGGCGGAGATCATGGATCTGAGCTTTGCCGTGCAGCTTCAGGCGGCCCTGTACCTGATGGAACACCGGGGGCGGCTGGAAAAGAAGGTGACAGACGTCTCGGCGGAGATCGACCGGCGCATCGGCCGGTGGCAGCTGGCGGCCTGGGGCACGGACATAGACAGCCTCACGGAGGAGCAGGCGCTCTATTTGAAAAGCTGGAACTTCTGACGGGAACGTTCCGGGAGTGTCTTTATAAAGAAACAGAAACATCAAGCAACAGAAGGAGTAAAAAAAATGCGGCTGGCGGACAGGATGGAGCATGTAAAGGACAAGGAAATGCTGAAGGTGATGGAGCTTTCGGAAACGGAAGGCGTCATATCCTTTGCCGGGGGCTTTCCCTCGCCGGAGGCTTACCCTGTGGAAGACATCAGGGAGTCCTTTCTCTGGGTCCTGGACCGGGATCCCCGGGGGGCCCTCAGCTACAGCGCCACCGGGGGCTACGGCCCGCTCAGAGATCTGCTGGCAAAGCGGATGAAGCGGAACTTCGCCCTGGATTTCACCAGAGAGCAGGTCATCATCACCAACGGCTCTCAGCAGGCCCTGGACATGACGGGGCTCATGCTCATCAATCCCGGGGACGTCATTCTCTTTGAAGCCCCTTCTTATCTGGGCGCCCTGAACGCCTTCAAGGCTTACGAGGCGGAGATGGTGGCGGTGCCCACCGACGACGACGGCATTCAGATCGGGCCCCTGAAGGCGGCCCTGGAGAAATACGGGGAGCGGGTGAAGCTGATCTACGTGATCCCGGATTATCAGAATCCCACGGGACGCTGCTGGTCTGTGGAGCGGCGGCGGGCCTTCATGGAAACCGTGGCGGCGTGGGATCTGGCCGTTCTGGAGGACGCCGCCTACTCGGAGCTGGCCTTCAGCCATCAGCTGGAGCCTCCCCTCCTTTCCTTCGACCGAAAGGGACAGGTGATCTACTGCGGCACCTTCTCCAAGATTTTCTGCCCCGGCCTTCGGATCGCCTGGGTTTGCGCCGCGGGAGAACTGATAGAGCAGTATCTGCTGCTGAAGAACAATGTGGACCTCTCTTCCTCCGCCATCATCCACCGGCAGATGGTCCACTATCTGGAACACTACGATCTGGACGGCCACATCCGGCGCATCAGCGCATTGTATCAGCAGCGCTGCCGGCTGATGGTGGAATGCGCCGGAGAGTTTTTCCCGGAAGAAGTGCGGTTCAACGAGCCCAAAGGGGGCCTGTTCGTGTGGGCGGCCCTGCCGGAGGGCGGGGACAGCCGGCAGCTGCTGGAACGGGCGGTCCGGGAGAAGGTGGCCTTCGTCCCCGGCGCTTCTTTCTATCCGGATGGGGCTCCGGGCAATGAATTCCGCCTGAATTTCACCAATGTGCCGGAGGAGCAGATACGGGAGGGCATGGCCCGCCTGGGCCGGGTCATGAAGGAAGG
>JAUNBO010000060.1:0-4145 GCA_030527065.1 Bacillota bacterium
GTATGTCACTTCCGGGACCTGGGACAATGTGGCCGCATCCTCCGTGGTATTCCACACCACCGCCCAAAGTCCCTTCACCCTGACATATTCCGGCGATAACGCCATACAGGAGGGTATTTTTAATGGTTCGGTACTTGTAGACGATTACCCCACTACGGCCGACTCCGATATTTACAAGCTGGTCGCTTCCGGCCCCGCCACTTTTCAACTGCCTTATGACAGCGAGGCAGGCGGAACGCCCCTTGTCGTAAGCAATCAGACCATAACCAATGCCACCGCCTTTGGCGAGTTCCTGGGCGGGGACATCGTCGTCCTGAACAACATCACAGCGGTGGATCTGGGGGACCTTAGCTACCCCGATAAGAACATCTCCTTTGGCAATAACAGCATCATCACCGGCGGGGCCTTCACCTTTGCCAACTTCACCGCCAGCGACAGCAGGATCAACGTTTACAACATCACGGTCTCCGGCAACCTCAGCATAGTCAACAGCACGGCCAGCACCAAGCTCATCAACGCAGCCAACTTCACCGCCGACAGCGGCAGCAATATCGGCATCATCAACGCCACGGCCACCGACAACCTCAGGCTGAACAACAGCACCATCAACAGCGCCACCATCGTCAACGGCACGGCGACGCCGGTCATCATCAACGCAGGCAACTTTACCGCCGGCGATTCCTTTGTAATAAACAACTTCAGCAACATCACGGCTACGGACAGGATAAACTTCTCTTCCGGCACTCTCAGCGGCGGAGCCGTTTCCGCCGGCAGCGGCGGCATAAGCTTCAACAACATCATCGCCAATTTCACCGGCGCTTCTGACGCTTCCGGCGCCACCCTGCGGACCTCCGGGAATCTGAACTTCACAAACTCCATGCTGAACATTACGGCTCCCCAGGGTGCGAAAGACATTCCCGCCGTCTCCGCCGGCGCTGTGCAGATTTCCATGAACCAGGCGTCCCAGAGCATCATCCTCAGCGCCAGCAACAGCAGCACCGCCGCCATCCGGGCGGGCAGCATCAACCTGGTCAATGCGGCGGTGATCTCTCCGGCCGGCGTCAGCGTCGGGACTGTGGGCCTGACTGCACAGGCGCCAATGGCACTGAGGACACCACTCACAGATAACTTTACAAGCTTTGTGGATTCCCTGGGCCAGCCCGTCTCCTGGGTGCAGCTGGGCTATGCGGCCCCCGCTTCTTCTCCCTCTGGCGGAAGGACCGGGACCACCACAGAAGCAGAAACCCCTGCTGACCCCATGGAGAACTTCAGCCTCAGCGCTCCCTATAACGGCTTTGACGACGTAGACGAAAGCCGCTGGTACGGCAGCCAGAACCAGGGCTCCGTAGCCGATGCGGTGCGGCTGAGCATCATGGAAGGGGACGGCGACGGTTCCTTCCGCCCCGAGGACTCCATCACCCTGGCGGAAATCGTAAAGATCGCCGCCGTGATGCGCAGCATCTATCTGGACGACGGCCATGTCTTTGATCAGGAGTCGGGAGAAAACTGGTGGGATTGCTATGTGGATTATGCCGCAGAGAAAGGCATCATACATATAGAAGAAGACGGCTTTACAGACTTTTCCCTCCCGGCCACCCGGGCCCAGGTAGCCTATGTCTTTGCCGGCGCTCTGCCGGAAGAGGAATTTGAGGCCGTCCGTCAGGTGGATTCCCTGCCGGACGTGCAGGAAACAGACCTGTACGGGGCGGAGATCTTCCTGCTCTACCGGGCCGGCGTGCTTCAGGGCACCGACGAGGACGGGACCTTCTGCGGCGACCGTCAGATCATCCGGGCGGAAGTGGCGGCCATGGTGGTAAGGGTGGCTTTGCCTGAGGAAAGGATAAGATAAGCCAGGCCTTCAGCAGATGCGGGGAAGCCCTTCTCCGTAGAGCATATCCACCACCCGCAGGCCCCCCGGAAGCGTTTCCATCACCACATTTTCATGTTTATCCGTAAAGGCGCCGATGATTTCGGCGTCTTTTCCTTGCTCTGTGGCTCTCATCAGGGCCAGGGCTTTTTCTCCTTCTTCGGCGGGGACCACAGCCGCCAGCTTCCCTTCGTTGCCCATATAGAGGGGGTCCAGTCCCAGGAGCCCGCAAAAGCCCCGGACGGCGGCGGACACAGGCAGGGCCCTTTCCCAAAGGCAAACGCCGGCTCCCGCCCCGGCGGAAAGCTCGTTGAGGACGGTCCCCAGGCCTCCCCGGGTGACGTCCCGCATGGCCCGGACATGGACGCCTCCCTGCCACAGGGCACGGGTCAGTTCTCCCAGGCAGGCGCAGTCGCTGACGACGCCGTTTTCTATCTCCATGCGGGCGCTGAGGATACAGGCGTGGTGGTCTCCCAGGTTCCCCGACAGGAGTATGCGGTCCCCGGGACGGCAGCGGTCTACGCCCACCTCTCTTCCCGGAGGGACCAGGCCGATGCCGGAGGTATTTATCATAAGGCCCCCCCGGCCCTCCACCACCTTGGTGTCGCCGGTCACCACCGTCACTCCGGCGGCGGCGGCTTCCTCCGCCAGGGACCGGACCACCCGCTCCAGCAGGGAGAGCTCCAGCCCTTCCTCTAAAATGAAGGCGGTGCTGAGGTATCTGGGCTCCGCTCCCATTACCAGAAGGTCGTTGACCGTGCCGCAGACCGCCAGCTTGCCTATGTTGCCGCCGGGGAATTCCGGCGGCGTCACCACAAAGGAATCGGTGCTGTAAGCCACCCGCCCGGACAGCTCTAAAAGGGCGGCGTCCTCCAGCCGGTCCAGAATGGGATTGCGGAAATATCTGCCGAAAACCTCTCTCATCAGCTCTGCGGAGGACCTTCCTCCGCTGCCGTGGGCCATGGTGATCCTGTCTTCCATTTTTCTCTCCTGTTCTGTTATTTCAGCGCCGGTTCCGGTACCATACGCCGCAGGCCCCTTCCGGGGAAACCATGCAGGGGCCGTAAGGGTCCTGGGGAGTGCAGGGCTTTCCGAAAAAGGGGCACTCCGCCGGGTCGGCCCGGCCCACGATAACATCTCCGCAGCGGCAGCCCGCCGGAAGAGCCATGTCTTCCCTGAGCTCCCGGCTGCCGCCATCGTAGCCGGAAACTTCTCCTTTTAAATAGAAGCCGGAATCCGCTATCTCCCCCAGCCCCCGCCAGACCGCCGGCCCCTTTTCAAAGCAGCGCTCCGTCAGCTCCAGGGCTCTCCGGTTTCCCCTTTCCTTCACGGCGTTTTTGTAATAGTTGCGGACCTGGAAGCTGCCTTCCTCCGACTGCCGCACCAGGTCCAGAATGGCGGCCAGAAGGTGTTCCGGCTCAAAGCCGGCTATGGCACAGGGCTTCTTATAGTCTATCGCCAATTTACGATATGGTTCGACGCCGGTCACCACGCTGACATGACCGGGGCAGAGGAAACCGTCTATCCCCTTTTCTTCCCGGCAGACCCATTCCAGGGCGGGGAACACCGTCTTCAGCGCCGTCACCAGCCGAAGGTTCTGAATGCCTCTTTCCCGGGCCGCTTCCACTGCCAGGGCAAACACGGGAGCCGTGGTCTCGAAGCCCACGGCGGCCAGCACATAGCTGGTCTCCGGGTGGGCGGCAGCCTTCTCCACCGCCTCCATGGGCGAGTACATCAGCTCCACCCTGCCCCCCCGCCCCCGGGCCTGGGCCAGGCTCATCCGGCTCCCCGGGACCTTCAGCATATCCCCGAAGGAAAGCAGGACGCATCCTTCTGTCATGGCGTATTCCACGCACTTGTCCACATAGGCGGCAGGGGTGACGCAGACAGGGCAGCCGGGGCCGGATACCAGCCGGATGGACGGCGGCAGGAAGGAGCGGAGCCCCCCCTTGAAAATGGCCGCCGTATGGGTGCCGCAGACCTCCATGAAGGTCAGGGGCCTTCCCCGGTACTCCTTCAGATAGCTGATGGCTTCCTGTAGTTCCACCTTCCGTTTCCCCCTATGCCTCCGGGCGCTCCAGAAGCGCTTCCATATCTTCGTAGATGTCCAGGAGCTCCCGGGCCTGCTCCTTCTCCATCACCTGGATGGCGCAGCCGGCGTGGACCAGCACATACTGCCCCGGCGCCGCATCCACCAGGCCCAGGCTGACGGAAACGGTGTTCCCCTGAAAATCCACCTTTGCTTTGCTTCCTTCTATTGAAATGATCTTACCGGGTA
>JAUNBO010000060.1:4245-10196 GCA_030527065.1 Bacillota bacterium
TCCCTCTCTTTCTTTCAGGTATTCCATTCCCAGAAAGGCCTGCCCCAGACAGACGCCGCCGTCGTTGGGGCTGACGGAAATGTTGTAATAAGGCCGGAAGCCCTCCCGGCGCAGCAGGAGCAGGGTCCGCTCCATCAGTATCTTGTTCTGGAACACGCCGCCGCTGAGGGCCACCTGCTCCACGCCTTCCCGCCGGCGCAGCTCCAGACACACATGCAGAATGGCTTCCGCCACCGCATAGTGAAAGCCCAGGGCCGCCTGCCGCTGCCAGTCTGTGAAAGGGGCGTACCGGGGGGACGCCGTGGGGGCTCCCCGGAAAACCGCCGGGGAAGGTCCCAGGGGGGCCGCCGGGGGAGCCGGCGGGCGTTCCCCGGACAGCAGCGCCGCCGCCAGCGTTTCTATGATGCGGCGGGAGGACAGGAGCAGCACGCCGGCCTCCGTCCCTTCTCCCTCTTTCAGTTCAAAGGCCATGGGCAGAGGAGGGAGCCCTCTTTCCAGAGCTTCCGCCCCGGCGTTTTCCAGCCGGACGGCACATTCCCCCTCATAGCTGTTTACATGGTGGACGCCGGAAAGGGAAGCCGCCCCGTCAAAGAGACGTCCCATGCTGGAGCTCCTTATGCTGTTGATTCCATGGCTCAGGGCCGCCTTCACCGTCCGGGCCGCCTGCTCCGCCGCCTCCGCCTCTTCCGGGGAGGACGCTCCCTCCGCAGCCAGAACCCCGGCCGCCCGGGCCAGGCCGCAGTGGTACAGATAGCACAGGGCGCTTTTTTTCCCGTCCTTCATGGAAGGGTCCCCCCCTGTCATTTCCACATATTCCAGATGGGCTCCCCGCCGGAAGCCCCCTCCCTCGCACAGGAGGAATTCCCCGCCCCAGACAGCCCCGTCCTCACCGTAGCCGGTGCCGTCGAAGCTGACCCCCAAGACGGGCCCCCGAAGGCCGTGCTCCGCCATGACTGAGGCGGCATGGGCGTGGTGGTGCTGCACCCGGAGCAGGGGGAGGCCCGCCTGCTCATAGCCCCGGGCGGCGCTTCCGCTCCGGTAGCCGGGATGGAGGTCGCACACCGCCAGGACCGGCTCTATGCGGAACAGCTCCTTCATGCGTTCCACGTTTTCCTTATATACAGTCTCTGTCTCCACCGTATCCAGGTCGCCGAAGTACTGGCTCACATAGGCGAAGGGGCCCTTGGTGAGGCAGAAGGCGCTTTTCAGATCTCCGCCGGCGGCAAGGACCATAGCTTCGTCCCCCAGGGAGCTCCCCCCTTCCACGAAAAGGGGCGCCGGCGCATAGCCCTTTGAGCGGCGCATCATCTGGGGCCGGCCGTCTATGACCCGGACCACGGAATCGTCCACGGCTACCCGGATCTTTCGTTCATTATAGAAGACGCCGGCCAGAGGCGGGCTCTCTCCGGCAGCGGCAGCGGCGGCTCTCTCCTTTTCAAAGAAATCCATCATTTCCCCGTCGGTGCGGAAGATGGGCCTGTCCGACAGGTTGGCGCTGGTGGCCACCAGCGGGCCGCACTGGTTCAGCAGCAGCCACTGGGCTCCCATGCTGGGAAGAAAGGCCCCGATGTAGCGGCTGCTGCGGCAGACGTCGAAGCAGAAGCGCTCCTCCCGCCGGGGAAGGAGCAGGATGGGCCGGGCAGAGGAGGACAGCAGCCGCTCCTCTGCAGGCTCCGTCAGGCAATACTCTCTCACCTGCTCCAGGTCCCGGAACATGACGGCAAAGGGTTTTTCCTCCCGGCCCTTCAGCCGCCGCAGCCGGGCCACGGCCTCTTCACTGAAGGGGCTGCACAGGAAATTGTAACCGCCCACAGCCTTCCAGGCCACCGTCCGCCCCCGCCGCAAAAGCCGGGCCGCCTCCATGATGGGCTCCACCGTATGCGCCGCCACCGTTTCCGGCAGCTCTGCCCCCACAATGCCCACCAGGGGAGAAGGGCCGTCCCTTTCTTCTGCCAGCCGGTATTTCAGCACGGGGCCGCAGTGGTGGCAGGAGACGGTCTGGGCGTGGTAACGGCGGTTTTCCGGGTCCGTATATTCTCCCTCGCAGAAAGCGCACATGGGGAATTCCTCCATGCTGGTGTTCTCTCTGTCGTAGGGGATGCGGTCTATGATGGTGTAGCGGGGGCCGCAGGCCATGCAGCTGATGAAGGGATGAAGGTGACGGGGATTTCCCGGGTCCTGCATCTCCGCCAGGCAGTCCGGGCAGATGGCCAGGTCTGCGGGAAGCAGCGCCACCCGGCTGTCCCCACGGCAGCTGCGGTCTATCACAAAGCCCTCCTCCGGAACGGACTCCGCCTCTGGAAACGCTTCCCGGCCGGGCCGGGCCGGAGGGGCTTGCTCTCCCAACTCTTCTGTTTTGATATGGACGATTTCCGCCGGCAGAGGCTTTTCTTCCTGAAGGGCCCGGACAAAGGCCTCCGCCCCTGCCGGAGTCTCCCGGATCAGAAGCTCCACCACGCCGCCGGCGTTCCTCACCCGGCCCGCCACTTGCATACGGCGGGCCAGCTTCGCCACAAAGGGCCGGAACCCGACCCCCTGCACGATTCCCCATATGGTGATTTTGTAGATCCGCTTTTCTTCCGTCATAGATGCTTCCGCCGCCGTCCTGTTCCGGCCTATTCCCGGCCGTGGGAGTGGGGATGGGAATGGGCCGTGCCGTCTCCGTGGCTGTGGGAGTGCTCGTGTCTGCCCTCTTCTCCGTGGCTGTGGGAGTGCTCATGCTCTCCTTCTTCTCCGTGGCTGTGCGCATGGGAATGGGCCCCCACGGACTCCATGGCGGCAGCCCGCTCCTCCAGCCAGCGGGCCGCCTCTGCAAAGCCTTCCCCGGTCCTGGCGGAGACCCGGAACACAGGGGCCGCCGGATTCAGGGCCCGGAAGCCCTTCATGAAGAAGTCCTCGTCAAAGTCCAGATAGGGGAGCAGATCCGCCTTGTTCAGCAAAACTGCCTCCGCCTTTTCAAAGGCCAGGGGATATTTGTAGGGCTTGTCGCTGCCCTCTGTCACCGAAGAGACCAGGAGCTTTATGTGCTCGCCTATGGAAAATTCCGCCGGGCACACCAGGTTGCCGATGTTCTCTATGAACAGGACTCCGGGGCCCTCCAGTTCCATGTTCTGCACGGCGTTCCTGACCAGGGGGGCGTCCAGATGGCAGGCGCCGAAGGTGTTGATCTGGGAGACCCTCACCCCCTGCTCCCGCAGGTGTCGGGTATCTATATCCGATTCGATGTCTCCTTCTATCACATAGGGCGTCCGGCCCTTCAGCTCTTTCATAAGGCCCTTCAGGCAGGAGGTCTTTCCCACACCGGGGGCCCCCATCAGGTTCACCGTGAAAATATCCCGGGCCGTCAGTTCCAGGTTGGTGTGGGCGGCGATGTGGTCGTTTTCCCCGTGGATGTCCGCCATCATGTTTATTTTCAATACATCGTGCATTTTTTATGCGTCCCCCGTTCCCGTCAGTTGGCAAGAGCACATACGTCCTGTCAACCGAAGGCATTGTCACATGCCTTCTTCCAGTTCCTCTATCTGCTCCGGCGTCAGACCCATTTCCTCCAGCTGTTCCTGGCTGAGGTCCATATTCTGCAGCTGCTCCATGGCCTCGGTCAATTGCTGCAGCTCCTCTGTGGAAAGGCCTGCGTTCACCGCCACGGCGTTGCTCACCGCATCCATGATAAAGGGCGTTACGACGGCCCCCAGCAGCATCGCCAGCACGATGCCTATGACCATCCAGATGATGGCCGCCCTGGCCATGTTCTGCTTGTTCCGGTTGGTCTTTCCGGAGACGGCCCAGACGATGAGGCAGATGATGTTGACGATGGGGATGATCATGAGCAGAAAGACCAGCAGCCAGGCCCCCAGCCCCATCACCTGATCCCGGTCCTGGTCGGGAACGGCATACACGGCCCCTGGGTTTGCGGAAGCTGTATTCTGATACCCGGCCGGCGCTGCTCCTCCTCGGAAAGCGCCTCCCTGGGCGGCCCCCCGGCCGGACAGGCCGCTCCCGCAGCTTACGCAGAATTTTGCGCCGTCTTTGTTCTCTGTGCCACAATTCGTGCAAATAACAGACATCTTTCTTTTCCTTTCTCCTTCTTTCATGCGCTGTGCGTCCCGTTGCCGCTTTCCGCCGGCAAGGCCCCATGTGCTCTTGCCCTTTGTCTGCGAAAGCAGCTTTCGCTCCATTATACTCTCCCGGGGCCCCTTCTGGCAAGACCCGGCGCAGAAAACGCCGGCTCAACTATTTTTTACCCTTTTTCCCGCAAAAAATTGACAAAGGCTTTTTTCAGTCCTATAATAAATTTGCTTTTATTTCTTATTCATTATGAATAAAAAGTCGTAAAGGAGGTAATCGATTTGCGCGACCAATGGAACTCGAAGCTCGGCTTCATGCTGGCCGCCATCGGGTCCGCCGTAGGCCTGGGAAACATCTGGCGTTTCCCCTACATTGCGGCCCAGAACGGCGGCGGCTCTTTCCTGATCCCCTATTTCTTCGCAATCTTAACTGCCGGTATCCCCATCCTTATCCTGGAATATACCATCGGCAAAACCTGGCGGGGCGGCGCACCCGTGGCCCTGGCCCGCATCAACAGAAAATTTGAGTGGCTGGGCTGGGTCCAGGCCATGGTAGCTTTTATGATCTCCGTCTACTATTTCGCCATAGTGGTCTGGGTGCTGGTCTATCTGGGCGGCTCCTTCACTCTGGCCTGGGAAGGAGATACTTCCGGCTACCTGTACGGCACCGTCCTGGGCCTCACCGGCAGCCCCTTTGAGCTGGGCGGCATCCAGACCCAGCTGATCCTGCCCTTCCTCATCGCCTGGGCGGCGGCGGCTCTCGTGCTTTATCGGGGCATACAAAAAGGCATAGAGCTGGCCTGCAAGATCTGCATGCCCCTGCTGCTGGTCCTCATGACCATCATCGTCATCCGGGGCATCACCCTGCCCGGCGCCGCCGACGGCCTGGAATACTTCTTCAAGCCGGACTGGAGCGCCCTGGCGGACCCCAATGCCTGGGTCCAGGCCTATGGCCAGGTGTTCTTCAGCCTGTCCATCTGCTTCGCCATCATGATAGGCTATTCCAGCTATCTGCCCAAAGAGACGGATGTGGTGAACACGGCCTTCATCACCGCCACCACCAACCACGGCTTTGAGATTTTCGCCGGCATCGGCGTGTTCTCCATCATAGGGCATATGGCCCTTGCCCAGGGAGTCCCCGTGGACGATGTGGCCAACGCCGGAGTGAACCTGGCCTTCCTGGTCTTCCCGGAAGCCATACTCACCCTGCCGGGGATGAATTCCTTCTTCGGGGTGCTGTTCTTCGCCTCCCTGCTGGTGGCGGGCTTCACCTCTCTCATCTCCATCCTGCAGGCGGTCATTTCCAGCATACAGGACAAGTTCACGGCCTCTCACACCAAGTCGGTCACCATCGTCCTGGTACCGGCCTTCATCATCAGCTTCCTGTTCATCACGGGAGCGGGGCTCTATCTGCTGGACATCTTCGACGCCTTCGCCAACAACATCGGCGTGGCCGGGGCAGGACTGCTGGAGGTCATCCTCATCACCTGGTTCTACGATCCCGAGAAGATACGCCTGGAGGCCAACGCCCATTCCAACTTCGCCGTAGGAAAATGGTGGACCTGGTCCCTGAAGGTGGTCACCGTGGCGGCCCTGGGCTTCACCTTCATCCTGAATTTCTACGATTATCTGACTCACGGCTACGGCGTAGGCGAGGGCGGCTACACCTATGGGCAGCAGTTCGCCTGCGGCTGGGCGCCCTTTATTCTTTTCGTCGTGATCGCCGTGATCCTTACCGGGCTGAAGGGCCGGGAGGGTTACAAAGACCTGCAGCAGGTCGCCATGAAGGAGGTCGAGTAATATGAGTACCGGAGCCATCATAATGATGATCATCGGCTGCGGCGGCCTTTGGGGCGGCTGCGCAGTGGCCATCGCAATGGCCGTAAA
>JAUNBO010000061.1 GCA_030527065.1 Bacillota bacterium
GAATTCTGCAAATCAAAGATTTGTGAATTCCTTGCATAAGTCCGCCAGCCATTTGTTTCACAAATGGGGCGGGCTAATAAATGCACACTGCTTTTACGCTGGAAATGCTTTTCCGGGAAGCATTCCTTCCTGTTATGTTTAGTATAGTATGACGATTCTCACAAAACTATAGTCGTTTTCTCTTGAAATCTCTCCTTTTCGCCTAAGAATTGACCATTCCCCATGTCCCGCCGAACAAAAGAGCAGAAAACAAGGAGCAGGAAGAAGCAGAAAGGCGCATTTTTGTGAAAATAATTAAAATTTTTGTGGACTTTTCAAATTTGCAGCGATATAATGAGAAACGAGACATTGGAGCTTTTATCTGAAGATCTGAATCGTCTTAAAAAAATACCCGAAAGGAAAAATGTAATGGAAGAAAAAACACTCATCTGTCAGGACTGTGGGCAGGAATTCGTATTCACCGTAGGTGAGCAGGAATTCTACAAAGAGAAGGGATTCGATAACGATCCCAAGAGATGCAGGGAATGCCGGGACAAGAAAAAGGCAGAAAGAAGACAATTCAGAAACGAAAACAGATAGTTCCAGACCCAAACATCGAAAACAAAAGCCGGACTTTGCTCCGGCTTTTTCAATTTGACAGCTATGCTTTATAAGTGATATAGTTAAAAAAAATGACGAATTTGGAGACCTTGCCATGACTTATGCGGAAATGCTGCAAAAAATCATCGGAGAAAGCCAGCTGTCCCTGCGGCAGATTGCCCGGCGCTGTGAAAGCCAGAACCTGGCCATCACTCCATCCTACATTTCCCAACTGAAAAACGGCAAGCTGCCTCCCCCTTCCGAAGAGGTCTCTTTGGTGCTGGCCAAGGTCTGCGGCGTAAAAGAGCCCGCCTATCTGGTCTTTCAGGGCTACATGGAAAAAGCCCCCGGGCTGGTGCGGGAATACATGCTGGCGGCCTCCACTCTGAACAAGACCCTTCTGGATTCCCTGTGTCAGATGAAGGAAGGCTCGGTCCCCCAGGAGGTCCGGGATTACATCAACAATATGGACGCCCTCACCGCCATGGAAATGTCCTCCAAATATATAGACGGCGAAGGCAAGCTGAAGGCGGAAAGCCTGGTCCGGGAAATCGCCCTTACCAGCGGCGTCATAACGGAAGCGGATACCAGGGGAGAGCTGCTGAACTTTTTCCTGGGGGATACCTCCATGGCTCCCACCATTCCTTCTCATTCCCTTATTTACGTTCTCCCCACCCGCACGGACCTGCTGAAGGACAGAGACATCATCGCCTTTTATCCGGATAACAGAAGGACCCCCACCCTGCGCCGATTTTTCTGCATCAAGGGGAAATACGTTCTGGTCCCCGATGAAAGAAGCCATCAGGTCTATTTCTTCGAACGCCTGGAAGAAATCAATTACGCCGGCAAGGTAATTTCCTACCGGGTGGACCTTTAGCACATACCGCTCTTATTCTTCGATGTACTCAAACTCATAGTCCACGATGCGGACCGTATCTCCCTCCTGAAGGCCCAAAGCCTTCAGTTGGTCTATAGCTCCCCTCTTTTCCACATATTTGTACAAGTACCGAAGGGAGCCAAAGTCGTTGAAGTTGGTGGAATTGAATATCTTTTCCAGCTGCTTTCCTTTCAGCACATAGACGTCCCCTTCTCGTGAGGCTTCTATGCGGCGGTATTCTTCCGGGTCGTCTTCCCGCTCAAAATCGAAGAGTTCATATACCTCCTCCGTCTCCGCCGGAAGGGCCGCCAGCTCCGCCGCCACAGCGTTCAGCAGCTCCTGCACTCCCTGATGGATGGGTGCGGACAAGGGGAATATCCGATAGCCCTTGCCGCTTACATAGTCCGCAAAGGCCTGATACTGCTCCTCTGTGGCAAGGTCCATTTTGTTGGCCGCCACCAATTGGGGCTTCTTTTCCAGCCCGGCCCCGTAGGACGCCAGCTCCCCGTTGATTTTTTCAAAATCCTCTATTGGGTCCCGGCCCTCGGAGCCGGAGACGTCCACCAGATGGACCAGAAGCCGGGTGCGTTCTATGTGTTTCAAAAAATCCAGGCCCAGTCCCGCTCCCAGGTGAGCCCCCTCTATGAGGCCGGGAATGTCCGCCATGACGAAATCGGTATCGTGGACCTTCACCACTCCCAGGTTCGGGGTGATGGTAGTGAAATGATAGTTGGCGATTTTGGGATTGGCGCTGGTGGCCACGGAAAGAAGTGTGGATTTCCCCACGTTGGGAAAGCCCACCAGTCCCACGTCCGCCAGGAGCTTCAGTTCCAGCACCACCTTACGTTCTTTGGCGAAGCCTCCGGCCTCCGCAAAGTTGGGAGCCTGCCGGACCGGGGTCTTGAAATTGACGTTTCCCTTACCGCCCTTACCGCCTTTGGCCGCCACAAAGGAATCTCCCGCCTTTTTCAGATCCTTCATCACCGTGCCGGAGGCCTGGTCTATCACCACGGTGCCTACGGGCACCTTTATGATGATGTCCTTCCCCTTCTTTCCGAACTGCTTCTTTTTTCTGCCGTCCTCTCCGTTTTCCGCCTCGTACTTGCGCTCATAACGGAAATCCATAAGGGTGCGAAGGTTGGAGTCCGCCAGAAAGATCACGTCTCCGCCCTTGCCGCCGTCTCCGCCGTCGGGACCGCCGTCGGGGACGAAGGGCTCCCGGCGAAAGGAAACGCAGCCGTCTCCGCCCTTGCCGGAGCGGATGCTGATTACAGCTTTATCTACAAACATACTCTCTTCTCCGTTTGGTTAAAAAAAGAGCCCCCATTGCGCTTGCACCGGGGGCCCCTTGATTCTTTTGCCTAAGCTTCCTTGGGATAGACGCTGACCTTTTTCCTGGTCTTATCGTATCTCTCAAATTTCACGACGCCTTCCACCTTGGCGAAAAGGGTGTCGTCTCCGCCCCGGCCTACGTTTTCGCCGGCATGGAACTTGGTCCCTCTCTGTCTCACCAGAATGCTTCCGGCGCTGACGGTCTGGCCGTCGGCCCTTTTGAGACCCAGGCGTTTAGATTCACTCTCGCGACCGTTTTTGGAACTTCCTACACCTTTTTTACTTGCCATTTATCTCTCACCTACCTTATTCGGCTGCGGTTTCCGCAGATTCCGCCGCCTCTGGGGCAGCCTCTGCTTCCGCCGGCTCTGCGGCTTCCTCAGGCTTTGCTTCCGCCTGGGGCTCTTCCGCTTCCAAACCAAAGATGCCGTTGATCTTTACCATTGTGTAGGGCTGTCTGTGCCCCTGCTTTTTCCGGTAATCCTTCTTCGCCTTGTACTTGAAGATGATCACCTTCGGGCCCTTGCCGTTTTCCACCACCTCGGCTTCCACCTTGGCGCCTTCCACATAGGGCTTTCCGATAAGGGTCTCTTTTCCGTTGCTCAGCAGCAGCACCCGGTCGAATACGACGCTGTCTCCGGCTTCCACCTTCAACTTTTCTATGCTGACGACGTCATCCTTCTCCACCCGGTACTGTTTTCCGCCTGTTTCAATAACTGCATACATGATATTCTGTTTTTCCTCCTCTGACCAGTCTCGCCGTGGAAGGCGGCGCCGAAGCGCACTTAAATAGCCTTTTTCGAGCGGCTCAAACACAAGGAGGATACCACAGATATCCCCCCGTGTCAAGCACAAAAATCCGTTTTCGGTTTACTCGGTGACCACGCCGTCCTCGTCCACGCTCATCAGCTTGGCGGGCATGAGGGATTTCCTGATTTCCTGTTGCAGCTCTTCTATGAGCTCCGGATGCTCCGCCAGATAGCTCTTGGTGTTCTCCCGTCCCTGCCCGATGCGCTCTCCCTTATAGCTGTACCAGGCGCCGGCTTTTTCCACCAGATTGCACTCCACGGCGCAATCCAGCACGTCTCCCTCTCTGGAGATCCCCTTGCCGTACATGATATCGAACTCCGCCTGCTTGAAAGGAGGCGCCACCTTGTTCTTGACCACCTTTACCCGGGTGCGGTTCCCCACCACCTGGTCCCCGGTCTTGATGCTCTCCACCCGCCGGACGTCCAGACGCATAGAGGCATAGAATTTCAGGGCCCGGCCTCCAGTGGTGACCTCCGGGCTGCCGAACATGACCCCCACCTTTTCCCGGAGCTGGTTGATGAAGATGGCAGATGTGTTGGACTTGTTTATGGCTCCCGCCAGCTTCCGCAGGGCCTGAGACATGAGCCGGGCCTGAAGGCCCACATGGCTGTCTCCCATATCTCCCTGGATCTCCGCCTTGGGCACCAGGGCCGCCACGGAGTCTATCACCACCACGTCTATGGCGCCGCTGCGGACCAGCATTTCACAGATTTCCAGAGCCTGCTCTCCCGTGTCCGGCTGGGAGACCACCAGCTCGTTGATGTCCACTCCTAAATGCCCCGCATATTCCGGGTCCAGCGCGTGCTCCGCATCTATGAAGGCCGCCTTGCCGCCGGCCTTCTGGGCCTCGGCGATGATATGGAGGGCGATGGTGGTTTTTCCGGAGGATTCCGGCCCGTAAATCTCCGTGATCCTGCCTTTGGGGATCCCGCCGATGCCGGTGGCCGTATCCAGGCTCACTGCGCCGGTGGAAATGGCGCCTATGCTGAAATTGGCTTCGCCGCTTCCCAACTTCATAACGGAGCCCTTGCCGAACTGCTTCTGTATCTGCAGCATGGCCGCCTCTAAGGCCTTTTCTTTTTCATCCTGATTGATCGCCACTTGGTCCTCCCTTTCCGCTTCCGCCGTTCAAGATACGAACATTTGTTCTTTTTCTATATTATCCCTTTTTTTCTCTCCGGTCAAGATGTTTTTGCAGCCTGTGTGAAAAATATCTCTTCCCTTTGATTCTCACTGGATTCCGCCCTTTCCTGTATCCCGGATCTTTGCCGTTAAACTCTCTATTTATTTCTTAATTTACCATATTATGGTTTATTCGTCAAGGGCTTTTTTCTTTATTCTTCCTCCAAAACTTTATTGATGGTATCCAGCATCAGAAGCACGCAATGCCGCCGGTTCCATGTCCTGTCCTGGTTGCGGAAGGTGGTCTCCCTGCACTGGGTCTTTCCTTTATAATGCACCGCCACATAGGCCAGCCCCACGGGCTTTTCCGGGGTCCCTCCATCGGGCCCCGCCACGCCGGTGACGGCCACGCAGACCTGACAGCCGCTGATCCTTGCCAGGCCCTCCGCCATCTCCCCGGCGGTTTCCCGGCTGACGGCGCCGAAGCGCTCCAGGGTCTCCGGCCTTACTCCCAGCTCCTCCACCTTGGCCCGGTTGCTGTAGGTGACCAGCCCCCGGTCGAACACTGCCGAAATCCCGGGAATGTCGGTAAGTGCGCCGGCGAAAAGCCCACCGGTGCAGGATTCGGCGCTGGCCACAGAGACCCCTTTCTCCATCAGCTTCCGGGCCACCACCTGACAGAGCTCTTCATTGTCGCAGCTGTAAATGTATTTGCCTACCCGCTCCTTCACCTTTTCTGTCATTTCCTCCACGGCGGCCTTAGCTTCCTCCCGGGTGGCCCGCTTGGACGCCACCCGCACGCTGCATTCCCCTTCCTTCGCATAGGTGGCGATGGTAGGGTCCGTCTGGCCGTCTATGAGGTCCAGCAATGCGGTTTCCAGCGCCGATTCCCCTATGCCGAAGGCCCGGAGCATTTTGTAATAGATGACGCTCTCCGACCTGGCCTCCAGATAGGGCTTCACGGCCTTCTGGAACATGTCCTTCATCTCCTTGGGCGGCCCAGGAAGGCAAATGATGATACGTCCATCCTTTTCCAGGGCAAAGCCCGGAGCCGTGCCACATTGGTTGGGCAGCACCTCGGCCTTTGAAGGGAGCCAGGCCTGCTTCCGGTTGTTTTCCGTCATGGGAATCTTACGTCCGGCAAAGCGTTTCTCCAAAGCGTCCATGGAAGGCTGGTGAAGGACAAGCCTGTCGTCAAAAGCCTCCGCCACCGTTTCCTTGGTCAGGTCGTCCTGAGTGGGTCCCAGGCCGCCGGTGGCGATGATGAGGTCGCAATCCTGATAAATATGGTCCAGAAGCTCCGAAAGCCGCCGGGGATTGTCGCCGACGGTATAATGATACATCACATCTATGCCCAGAAGATTCAACTGCTGAGAAAGGTAAACGGCGTTGGTGTTGACGATCTGCCCGAAAAGCAGTTCCGTCCCTACGCTTAAAATGGCTGATTTCATTGGGGTACTCTCCTTTACTGTCTGAAAACGTTTTTATTCTTCACTATGTATTCCACGCCGGAATAGACCGTCATGATGACGGCGGCCCAGAGCAGAGCCATGCCCACGGGCAGCTCCGTGAAGAGAGAAAAAGGCCAGTCTTTCAGCAGCAGCACGGAAATGGCCACCATCTGCAGCACCGTTTTGAACTTGCCGGACTTGCCGGCGGCTATGATGAGGCCCTCTCCCGCCGCTACGGTCCGCAGGCCGGTGATGATGAATTCCCTGGCCAGTATGACGATGACCATCCAGCCGGGAATCCAGCCCAGCTCCACCATGCAGATGAGGGCGGACACCACCAGGAGCTTATCCGCCAGAGGGTCCATAATCTTCCCGAAATTGGTGATCAGATTATATTTCCGGGCGATCTTCCCGTCCAGGGCGTCGGTGGCCGCCGCCGCCACGAAGATGACTGCCGCCACATAATGAAAGCCCATCATCAGGAAGACGATGAAAAACGGGATCATCAGGATACGCAGAATGGTCAGCTTGTTCGGTAGATTCATCGGATGGTCTCCTCCTTATCGCAGGCCCGGCGGCCCGCCAGATCATAATCGTAGGCGTCGGTAATCAGCACCTGTACCAGGTCCCCCGGCGCCAGCTCCTCTTCCGACGTGAATATCACGCCGTTGTCTATCTCCGGGGCGTCGTAAACGCTGCGCCCCACCCAGGTCCCCTCTTCCTCCCGGCCTTCCACCAGGACTTCCAGAGTTTTCCCCACCAGGCTCAGATTGTTTTCCAGGGAGATCCTCTGCTGCAGGGCCATGATGCGCTCCCGCCGGCGTTCCTTGGTCTGCCGGCGCAGCTGCCCTTTCATGGCCGCCGCCGTCGTCCCCTCTTCCTTTGAATAGGCAAAAACCCCCAGCCTCTGGAATTTCACCGTTTCCACAAATTCCTCCAGCTCCGCAAATTCCTCCGGCGTTTCTCCGGGCAGGCCCACTATGAGGGTGGTGCGGATGCAGACGTCCGGCATGGCCTTTCTGAGCCGGGCCACCGTGTCCCTGATGGAAGCCCCCGTGGACCGGCGGTTCATCGCAGAAAGCAGCCTGTCGCTGACGTGCTGGATGGGAATGTCTATATAATGACAGATTTTTGGCTCCCGGGCCATGGTCTCTATCAGCTTATCTGTGATCCGGTCCTCGTAGCAATACATGAGGCGGATCCACCGTATGCCCTCCACGGCGCAAAGCTCCGTTAAAAGCTCCGGCAGCCCATAGCCGTCCTTGCGGTCCATGCCGTAGGCGGTGACGTCCTGGGCCACCACCACCAGCTCCCTGCAACCTCCCGCCGCAAGGGCCTCCGCTTCTCTCAGGATGTCTTCCCGGCCCCTGCTCCTGTAAGGCCCCCGTATCTGCGGAATGACGCAGTAGGCACAGACGTTGTCGCAGCCCTCTGCAATACGCAGATAGGCCGTATACGAAGGGCCCAAGACCTTTCGGGCTCCCGTCTCTTCATACCCGGCCGGCGCCGGGGAGAGGCAGACAAGGGGAAAGCCCGGGGCCTTTTCTCCGGTCGGACAGGGCGTTCCGGAGCCCCGCCGCCTCTGCTCTTCTTCCAGCCGCCCCAGCAGCTCCGGCAGCCTGCAGTAATCGTTCACCCCCAGCAGCAGGTCTATCTCCGGCATGGCCTTCTGCAGCTCCGCCCCGTACCGCTGGCTCAGACAGCCGCTTACCGCCAGGATCTTTCCCTGCTCCCGGTAATGGGCCAGGGCCAGGATGTGATCGATGGATTCTTCTTTGGCGTCGTTGATGAAGCCGCAGGTATTCACCAGCAAGACCTCCGCCTCCCGGGGGTCCTCCACTATGACATGGCCCGCCGCTTCCGCCAGCCCCGCCGCATTTTCGCTGTCCACGCTGTTTTTGGGGCAGCCCAGCGTATCTATGTATAGTTTCACAAATTCACCCTTTTTCTATTCCTTTGCCTCTTCCGTTTCTCTGTTGATAGCCATCCACTGGTCCAGGGACAGGAGCACCTGCCGGGGGCGGCTGCCGTCCGGCGGGCCTATGACCCCCCGGTCTTCCATCATGTCTATCAGCCGGGCGGCCCGGTTATAGCCTATGCGGAACCGCCGCTGAAGCATGGAAACAGAAGCCTGCTCCGCTCTCACCACGGTCTCTATGGCCTCCGGCAGCAGCTCGTCGCTGTCACCGTGGTTCCCTCCGCCGTTCTGGCTCTGGTCCAGGCTGGTAAGGACCTCGGCGGCGTACTGGTGGCCCTGGCTCTGCTCCTTCACGAATTCCAGGACCCGGTGCACCTCTCCGTCGGAAACGAAGGCCCCCTGCACCCGCAGAGGCTTGGCCACTCCCAGAGGGTTGAACAGCATATCCCCCTTGCCCACCAGCTTCTCCGCACCGGACATATCCAGAATGGTCCGGGAATCGAACTGGGAGGACACGGCAAAGGCGATGCGGGAAGGGATGTTGGCCTTGATGACGCCGGTGATGACGTCCACGGAGGGGCGCTGGGTGGCCACCACCAGGTGCATTCCCGCCGCCCGGGCCATCTGGGCCAGGCGGCAGATGGCTTCTTCCACCTGAGAAGGAGCCGCCATCATCAGGTCCGCCAATTCGTCTATGATGATGACGATCTGAGGCAACACCTTATCCTCTTCCTTATTGGCCCGGACCGTTTCATTGTAGGAGGCCAGATCCCGCACTTCCTCCTCGGCGAACTTCTTGTACCTGTCCGTCATTTCTCCCACGGCCCAGTTCAGGGCGGCGGCAGCCTTGGAGGGTTCCGTCACCACGGGGATCAGCAGATGGGGAATACCGTTGTAATTGCTCAGCTCCACCACCTTGGGGTCTATGAGGACCAGCTTCACTTCCTCCGGCTTTGCTTTATAAAGCAGGCTGATGATGATGCTGTTGATGCACACGCTCTTGCCGGAGCCTGTGGAACCGGCGATGAGGAGATGGGGCATTCCTTTCAGGTCGCCTACGATGGCGTTGCCGCTGATGTCCTTGCCCACGGAAAAGCTGATTTTAGAGCCGGCGGTCTTGAATTCCCTGGATTCCAGAATCTCCCGCAGGGTGACGGTGCTGACTCTTTCGTTTTCCACCTCTATCCCCACCGCCGCCTTGCCGGGGATGGGCGCTTCTATCCGGATGCTCCGGGCCTCCAGATTCAGGGCGATGTCGTCGGCCAGGCGGACGATGCTGTTCACCTTCACGCCCACGCTGGGCTGCACCTCGTACCGGGTCACCGCCGGCCCTTTCGTCACCTGTATCACATGGGCGTTGACGCCGAAGTTTTGCAGGGTTTCTTCCAGCTTGGCGGCCTTGGCTTTCAGGTCGGAGCGCTCTCCGCCCTTGCGGTCCCCGACCGTTTTGTTCAGCAGGTCTATGGGCGGCATGACGTACGCTGCCGCCCCGCCGCCGGCGGCCCGGGGCTCCGTCCCCGGAGCCCCGCCCGGGCCCTGCGCCGCGTCCTTGCCGATGAGCCGGGCCCGGGCCGCGGCGTCCGTTTCCGCTCCCGCCAGCCCCAGGCCCACGGACGCCGCAGCCGCCGCTCCCGCCGCAGCCGGCCCCAGCCCCAGCCCAGACATTCCTCCCGGCCCCAGCCCAGCAGTTCCTCCCCGCCCCAGCCCGGTCGCCGGCACTCCTCCCGGCCCGGCAGCTCCTTCCAGCCCCAGCCCCGGCACCGGCGCAGGCGCCGCCTCCAGCCCCAGGCCGCCGCTTCCGCTTCCGGCCCCGCCGAAAAGGCTCTCGTCCTTCACATAATCTATGATCTTCAGCTGATGAGAAGAGGGCGCTTTCCCCTCCGTCGTTTCCAAAGCGGCGGGGCGTTCCTCCGCCGGCAGCGGCCTTCCGCCCCCGGCAGCAGCAGCCGGCTCCGCCTTCGCTTCCCCCCGGACGCTCCCCCCAGGGGTCGGGGCTTTCCCTTCACCCCTCATGTCCCGGGTAGCCGCCGCC
>JAUNBO010000062.1:0-7407 GCA_030527065.1 Bacillota bacterium
TTACGGCCGGGTGTTTTATTGCTGGTATCGCCACGGGGAATCGAACCCCGGATTCAGCCGTGAGAGGGCTGCGTCTTGACCGCTTGACCATGGCGACATATAGAGGCGCCGCACCAGGGCGGCTTGCTTGATTATTATATACACAAATTGCTGCAAGGTCAACAAAAATGTGATAAAATCAGAGAAAAGAATTTTGCCCGTTTCTGCCCGGAAGACAGGAAAAGAAGCGGGCCCGGAGGAGCATATGGACTGGAAAACTCTGGCGGAGTTGTTGTTTCCGCACATAAGCAAAACGAGAGAAGATTACGAAAAGGCTTACCCGCCCAGGGCGCTGGCGGAGGGGGCCAGGGTGACCCGCCTGGGCCCCAGCCCCACGGGCTTCATCCACCTGGGAAACCTTTACGGAGCCTTTGTGGACGAGCGCCTGGCCCACCAGAGCGGAGGCGTGTTTTTTCTCCGCATAGAGGACACCGACGAAAAGCGTCAGGTGGAAGGAGCGGTGGAGGCTGTTGTCCATTCTCTGGATTACTTCGGCCTGCGCTTTGACGAAGGAGCGCTCCTGGAAGGGGAGACCGGCGCCTACGGCCCCTATTTCCAGAGACAGCGGGCGGAAATCTATCAGTGCTTCGCCAAGTGGCTGGTGGAGCAGGGAAAAGCCTACCCCTGCTTTTGCGGCGAGGAAGAGCTGCAGGAGATCCGGGGCCGTCAGGAAGAGCGGAAGGCCACTCCGGGCTATCACGGCTCCTGGGCCCGGTGCAGAGAATTGACACTGGAAGAGATCCGGGCCCGCCTGGAGGCCGGACAGCCTTTTGTCCTGCGGTTCCTTTCCGGGGGCCGGGAGCATGGCGGCGGCAGCTTTGAAATAGAAGACGGCGTCCGGGGGACCCTCTCCATGCCGGAAAACTTTCAGGACGTGGTGCTGCTGAAGCAGAACGGCATCCCCACCTACCATTTCGCCCATGTGGTAGACGACCACCTGATGCGGACCACCCACGTGGTACGGGGAGAGGAATGGCTCTCCTCCCTGCCCATCCATGTGGCGCTCTTTGAAGCTTTTGGCTGGCCGCTGCCGGTCTATTGCCATACCACCGTGCTGATGAAGATGGAAGGGGAGAACAAGAGAAAACTGTCCAAGCGCAAGGACCCGGAGCTCTCCCTGAACTACTACCGCCGCCAGGGCTACCACCCTGCCGCCGTCCGGGAATACCTGCTCACCATCCTGAATTCCAACTATGAGGAATGGCGCATGGCCAACCCCGAAGCCCCGGCGGAGGAATTTCCATTCACCACGGAAAAGATGAGCTCCTCCGGGACGCTCTTCGATCTGGATAAGCTCAACGACGTCAGCAAGGATACCCTGGTGAGGATCCCCTCTCCGGAGCTGTACGAGTTCCTGCTGGAGTGGGCCCGGGAGTATCATGGCGGCGGCGAAGACCCCCGGAAGGAAGAGACCGGCCCAGAGGCGGCAGCCCTAGAGATCCGGGGGGACCTGGCGTCCCTCTTTGCCGCAGAGAAGGAAAAGCTGCTCCGCATTCTGGATATGGACCGCACCGGGCCCAAGCCCCGGAAGGATCTGGTCTGCTGCAGTCAGATCTTCCGCCACATCAGCTATTTCTTCGACGAGCACTACACGCCCCTGGAGGGCTACCCGGAAACCGTGCCCCCAGAGGATCTGAAGCCCATCCTTCAGGGCTATCTGGCGGCTTACGACCCCGCCGACAATCAGTCCGCCTGGTTCGATAAGATCAGAAGCCTGGCCTCGGAGCTGGGGTATGCGGCCAAGCCCAAGGAGTACCAGAAAAACCCGGAGCTTTATAAAGGCCATGTGGGCGATGTGAGCACCGTCATACGGGTGGCGCTGATGGGCCGCCGCAGCTCCCCCAACCTTTGGGAGATCCAGGACATCATGGGCGAAGCACAGGTACGGAGGCGCATGGAAAAGGCCCTGGCCGCCTTATAGCCCCCGTGAAAAGTAACTCTCCGGCGGGAAAAGGTTACAAAAGAGAAAGCAATCGTCAAAAAAAGCGTCATAAATAGCGAAATAGCGAAACACTTCTTGATTATTGTCCACGGGAGGAATATACTGAAAAAGTGAGACAGCGGGACTTTTTCAGAGAAAAAGCCGCTGCCTCCCCATTTGACAAATATGGCGGAAGGTGAAATGGAACTGAAGGACTGGAAACAAAACGACATTGTGGAGCGCGTGATCTCCGCCCTTTACGGCGTCACAGATACAGAAAAGGCCATTTCCTCGGTGCTGGAAATGCTGGGGACCTATTGCGACGTGAGCCGGGTCTATATCTTTGAAAACAGCCCCGACGGCAGCCGTTGCTCCAACACCTTTGAATGGTGCGCAGAGGGGGTGGAGCCCCAAAAGGATAACCTCCAGGATTTTGACTATGGCCTGATGGGGGGCACAGAGAATTATCGCCGGAATTTCGATGAAAGAGGGCTCTTTTATTGCCCGGACGTCGAAGAACTGCCCCGGGCGCAGCAGGATTATCTGAAACCCCAGGGCATTTACGCCATGCTCCAGTGCGCCCTTCTGGACAGTGGCAGATTCTGCGGCTTCATCGGCTACGACGAATGCCGGGACAACCGGAAGTGGACCCGGGAGCAGGTGGAAGAGCTGAACCTTTCCGCCAAGCTCATCGGCACTTTCTTGTTGAAGGCCCGCCGGACCGAAGACGCCCTTCTCAGCGAGGACTATCAGCGGGCTCTGGACAGCAACGTTTCTTTTATTTACCTTGTAGACCCTTCCAACCATCAGATCCTCTACGGGAACCAGGCGGCCCGTCAGGCCTTTAAAACAGATTATAAAGGCAAGGTCTGCCACGAGTTTTTCTTAAAGTCGAAAAAGCCTTGCCCCAGTTGCCCCATGCGGGAGCTGGGGGAAACGGGACGCGCCGGGACCGGAGAACTGCGGCTGCCCGACGGCCGATGGATGCTGTCCCAGGCCTCGCCCATCCACTGGCACGGCCGGGACATGGTGATGCTCACCTGGACCGACATCACCGGCCAGAAGCAGGCGGAAGAAGCCCTGCGCCTTCAGCACGAGGAAAAGGCCATAGTGGTCCGCCACAGCGGCAAGCACATCCTCCGCTACGACCTTCTTACAAAAACAGCCTACAACACAGGGGGGGGCACCTTCCGGGGAATATCCTGGGACAAAATGGAGGATTTCCCCCGGTCCGCCATAGAGGCGGGGCTCTTTGCGGAGGAAAGCAGGGAGGCCGCAGAGGAATTCGCCCGGAAAATGACGGCCGGAGAGCCGGAGGGCAGCTGCGACATACAGGTTTACGATGAAGAGGGCCGGCTGCGCTGGTGCCATGCGGATTACACCCTGCTCCGGGGGGAGGACGGGCAGGCTTCCTATGCCATCGTATCCCACTACGACAACACAGAGCTGAGAGAAAAAGAGCTGGCTTATGAAAAGTGGAAAAGCGACCTGGATTCCATGATCGCAGACAGTGTCTTTTACCTGGAAGGCAATCTGACAAAGAACCTGGTGGAGCGCACCGAGGGGAACCGGCCCGATCATCTGGACGGGGTGAAGGATCCTGAAAACCTGCAGGAGCTCCTGGAGCACGAGTGCCGGCGCCATGCCCATCCCGACGACGAAGAACGGGCGCTGCGCTTTTTCGACATCCAGCGGCTTCTGGCTCTGTACGGGGCGGGAGAATACAAGGATCAGCTGGAATATCGCTCAGATTTCAGCGGCAAGCAGGAATGGTACCGGGTCAGCATACAGATGGTGAAGGATCCCTACTCGGAGCATGTGAAGATCTTTGCCGTATTCACCAACATAGACCAGGCCCGGCAGGAAGTGCAGCTGCTGACGGAGCGGGCCTCCCGGGATTCCCTGACCCGGCTTTTGAACCGGGAGGCGGCGGAAAATGCCATAGCAGAAGCCATCGGCGCCCTGAAGGAGGGGGAGACGGCGGCCCTGTTCATGATAGACATGGACAACTTCAAGGAGATCAACGACACCAAGGGACACCAGACGGGGGACAGAACCCTGAAAGGCGCGGCGGACGCCATTGCCGAGGTCTTTCGGAAGGAAGACATCCTGGGGCGCGTAGGCGGAGATGAATTCATGGTCTATCTGCCCAGAAACGCTTCGGAGAAGCTGGTATGGAACAAAGCCGCCGCCCTGGTGGAGGCTTTGCAGTTTTCCGTGGACGGCATGTCCGTCACCGCCAGCGTAGGCGCGGCCCTCTGCAAGGACAGGGATACCTCCTTCAGCAAGCTTTACGCAGAAGCCGACGCAGCCCTGTATAGCGCAAAGGACAAGGGAAAGAATTGCTTCTGTATTTTCGGAGGGGAAACGGACCGCCCCGGTAAAGAAATCGCAGAGGGGGGCGTGAGTGCGGTCCAGATAAAGACCCTGCTGGAGTATATGGACGGCGGCGTCATTCTGGCGGAGGTGGGAACGGATGTGAAGATCACCTACGTCAGCCCCAGCTTTTTCAAGTTTACGGGCTGGAGCCGGGAAGAGGTGGGGGCCTACGGAGAACGCCTGCTGTCCCTGGTTTATCCGGAGGACCTTCCTCCGGTGATAGAGACCCTGCGGAGGGCGGCGGAAAGCAGCGAGCCCCAGGACTGCGCTTACAGAGCGGGGAAAGGCGGTTTGGACTGGCGGCACCTGCGGGTGGTGCGGCTTTCTGTTTTAAGCGACGCCAAGGCCTCGGTCATCGGCGTGGTCTCCGACATCACCGACTTAAAAAAAGAAGAAGAGCAGAGAGAAATATCGGAAGCCCGTTACCGCATGGCGGCGGAGCTGACCGAAGCCACCATATGGGAGGTGGACATTGCCTCCCGGACCATGTGGCAGGCCGGCGGAGTCTTCGGGGGGCAGGAACGCAGGGAGCGGACCATTCGGGACGTGCCCCGGGGATTTCTGGAAAGCGGCGCCGTGCATCCGGAGTCCAGGGCGGACGTTTTCCGGATGTTTGAGGATCTGTATGAGGGGAGAGACGGAAAGGAATACACTCTGCGCCTGAACGATGAACGGGACGGCTATGTCTGGCACCGGGCCGTCTTCAAGCTGCTGCGGGACGGGAACGGCCGGCCCCTGCGCTCCGTGGGCGTCTTGGAAGCCATGCCCAACATAGACGCAGAAATGCGCATTTTTGAAGCGGAGCAGCGGTTTATGGACTCCGTCACACCTTCCATACTGGGGAGCGTGTGCGTCAATCTGAGCAAAAACATCGTGGAGCGGGCCCACGTTACCTTCCCCTGCGCCGGCGGGGTGAGCTACGATGAGTTTTACGCCGACTTTGCCTTGGGCCTGCTTCCGGAAAACCTTCCCCACATGGAAGCCCTGCTGAAGAGAGAGGCCCTGCTGGCCCTTTATCAGGAAGGCAAAACCTGGATGTATGAGGAGTATCCTTACAGGCAAGAGGATGGCAGCTATCGCTGGCATAACCTGGCCATCAATCTGCTGCGCCACCCTGTCAGCACCGATGTGTTCGTCTTCGCCTACCTCCGGGATGTGGAGGAACGGCGCCGCTGGGAAATGGAGCTTCCGGAGCCCGCCCGGCGGGACAGCGCCACCATGCTCTATACCAGAGCTTCCATGGAAGATTTGGTGGAGGTGGCCATTTCCCGGATGCCTGAGGGCGCCCGCTGCGTCATGACCGTCATAGAGATCTCGGATCTGGAACGATTCAAGAGCAAGAACGGGATACTCCTGTCCCGGCAGCTGCTCTTTACCGTGGGCCGCCTGTGCCGGGTGCTGGTGGGCGGAGATGTGGTCCTGGGCAGCCTGGAAGAGTCCCGCATCGCCGTATTCCGGGCCGGCTCCGCATCCTCACAGGAGCACAGGCTCCATCTGGAGCATGGCAGGGACCACGCCAGGGCCTTGCTGGAAAAGACCTTCATGAGCGACGATTTTGAAGAGGCCTGGGGCTACGCCATCATGGAGAAGGAGTCGGCCGGTTTCGGAGAGCTGGTGCGGCGGGCTGCGGTAGCCTGCAGCATTGCCCGGGGGCGGGGAAGAGCGGCCATCGCAGAATACACCGCAGCCGACGGGGCTTTGTCGACGGCTCTCCCGGAAAGAGGGGCAGAGTTCTATGGGGAAGAGGAGAAGCGTATCCTCATTGTGGACGACGACCCCATTTTCCGCCAGCTGCTGCGAAGCGCCCTGGAGGAGGAGTACAGGATAGACGAGGCCGAAGACGGAGAAAAGGCCCTGGAGCTGCTGGGGGAAAACTCCTACGATCTGGTGATCTCCGATATCCTGATGCCGAAGAGGACCGGCTGGGAGCTGCTGGAGGCCATGAAGGAGAAGGAGCTTTTACCGGCCACCCCCGTGGTCATCATCACGGCGGACGCCAATTCGGACAGCGAAGTGAAGGCTCTGGATCTGGGGGCCACGGACGTAGTGGTGAAGCCCTTCTTTGCCAAGACCCTGCAAAGCCGGGTGCGGAACATCATCGGCCGGCGCACCGCCGCCCGCATAGCGGAGAAGAACAAGCTCTACGAGCTGCGCTTCCAGCAGCAGGCGGAATCCTTGCGCATGGCCGAATACGACGATCTTACGGGCCTGCTGAACCGTCAGGGCTTTTACCGCCGGGTCCGGGAACGGCTCGGCAGAGAGCCGGATACGCCCTTCTGCATCCTGCGCTTCGATTTCGATAACTTCAAGGTCTTCAACGACGCCATGGGAGTGGCGGCGGGAGACCGGCTCTTACAGGCCCTGGCCCTGGCGCTGCGGGAATACTGCGGCCCGGAATCCGTTTACGCCCGCCTGGAAGCGGATCATTTTGTCAGGCTGCTCCCGGTGAGCCAGTCCTCCCCGGAGCAGTTCTTCGATTGGATCAGCAATTGGATGGATACCCATCTCCCGGACATGAAGCTGTCCAGCCATATGGGAGTCTACGAGATAGAAGACCCTGCCATGGAGGTCAGCCTCATGTGCGACTGGGCGATGATGGCCCTGCGTTCCATCAAGGGCAATTTCAACAGGCGGGTGGCTTTTTACGATGAATCCCTGCGGCAGATGCTGCTGGAAGAGCAGGAGCTTTTCGGAGATATGGTGCCCGCCCTGAGAAACAGGGAATTCCTTTTGTACTTCCAGCCCCAGTACAATTACGGGAACGGGGAGCTGACAGGCGCAGAATGTCTGGTCCGGTGGAACCACCCCCGGCGGGGGCTCCTTTCTCCCGCCGCCTTCATCCCGCTCTTTGAAAGCAACGGCTTCATCACCTCTCTGGACGAGTACGTCTGGGAGGAGAGCTGCCGCACCCTGCGGAAATGGCTGGACGAGGGCAGCATGAGCGTTCCTGTTCCGCTGTCCGTGAATATTTCCCGCATAGATATCTACAATCCCCAGCTCTGCGAAAACCTGAAAACACTGATGAGCCGGTACCGGCTGCCGGCCTCCCTGCTGAAGCTGGAGATCAC
>JAUNBO010000062.1:7507-9869 GCA_030527065.1 Bacillota bacterium
TGGCTGAAGCTGCCGGTGGTGGCCGAGGGGGTGGAGACCAGAGAGCAGGCCAATTATCTGAAAAGCCTGGGCTGCATGTACATGCAGGGATATTTCTTCGGCAGGCCCATGCCGGAAGAAGCCTTTGCGGAGCTGCTGAAAAAGGAAAAGGCAGGCCGGGTGGACCGCTACGAATCGGTGAATCTGGACGGGATGGCGGCCTTTTGGGACGCTTCGGCCCAGACGGCTCTGGCCTTCGATAACCAGACAGGCGGCGCAGCCGTTTTAGAATACCGGAACGGGGAAGTGGAGGTCTTGCGGGCCAACGATGACTTCTTCAAAACCCTGAATATGGCCAGGGACGAAGAAGCCCGCTGCTTCATCCGTGTGCTGGAGGGATTTGAACCCGGGAACCGTCTCCTTTTCAGGAATATGCTGGAGGAATCCATCAAGAGCGAAGGCGGGGCCGGCTGCCGCCTGTGCTTTGCCCCGCCGGACGAAGGAGGTCGGGAATGCCGCACCGGCTGCCGGGCCCGGCTTCTGGCTCACAGCGGCGAAAGCTATCTGATCTATGTGGTAACGGAGGTGAAAAAATGAAGCATTTATACAAGACAAAGGGCGTCTGTTCCCAGTGGATCGGCGTGGAGATAGAAGGAGACACGGTGCAGAACGTAGAATTCTTCGGCGGCTGCGAGGGGAACCTGAAGGCCATACCCAAGCTGGTGAGAGGCATGAAAATAGACCGGGTGGCCGAGCTCCTGAAAGGGAATACCTGCGGGAACAAGGGGACCTCCTGTGCGGATCAGATGGTCTGCGCCCTGGAGGAAGCCCGGGCCGCAGCGGCCGCCGAAGAAGCAGGCGCAGCGGCGGACGGGAAAAAGTGACGGGAAGCAGAGATGAAAGTATTTGTGGCGGCCACGCAGAATCAGCATAAAATAGAAGAGATCTCCGCCATTACCCGGAGCCTGGGGATAGAAGTGATTTCCAGAGACGAGGCGGGAGCAGGGGACTTTGAGACCGAGGAGGACGGAGAGACCTTTGAGGCCAATTCGGAGAAAAAGGCCCGGGAAGTGATGGAGGCCTGCGGCCTCCCGGCCATCGCCGACGATTCCGGCCTGATGGTGGACGCCCTGGACGGCCGGCCGGGAGTGTACTCGGCCCGCTTTGCCGGAGAGAACGCAGGAGACCGGGAAAACAACGAAAAGCTCCTGGCCCTCCTTGCCCAGGTCCCCGCCGGAGCCCGGCAGGCCCGCTTTGTTTCCGTCGTCACCCTGATCTATCCCGACGGGGAGAAGATAGCGGTCCGGGGAGAATGTCCGGGCCGCATCCTGGACGCCCCCCGGGGGAGCGGCGGCTTCGGCTACGACCCTCTTTTCGTGCCGGAGGGCTTTGAAAAGAGCTTCGGAGAGCTGACGCCGGAAGAGAAGAACAAAATCAGCCACCGGGCCAGAGCCCTGGCGGCGCTGGCGGAGGCTTTAAAGAAAAAGGAGCTCCCACCGGAGGACGCAGGATGACAAGGAAACGGGCGAAGGAAATAGGACTTAACGTCTGGGAGCGGCTCAGCAAGCCATATTATCAGGGAGCGGCGGCGCAGCTGGCTTTCTTTTTCCTGATGTCCATGGTGCCGCTGTTCATCCTGCTGAGTCAGATCCTGGGCCTGTTCTCTGTCTCCGCCGGCGTCCTTTCGGACATCCTCAGCCGCTATCTTTCAGAGGAGCTTTTCAGCACCATAGGCGAGTATCTGGTCTACCGGCCTTCCGGCACCTTTACGGTGGTGATGGTGGCATGCGCCCTCTGGGCCGCCTCCAAAGCCCATTTCGCCCTCATCGGCGTGGCCAATTACACTTATACGGGCCTCACCCGGGGGCGGGGTTATCTGTGGGAGCGCTTCCGCTCCATGGGGAACACGGTGCTGGTCCTGCTGCTGCTGACCTTCAGCCTGGTGGTCCTGGTCTACGGCAATCTGATCCTGGAAATGATAGACATGTATCTGGTCCGCTTTTTACATCTGGAAGCGGGCCTCGACCGGGTGTGGTATCTGCTGCGCTGGCCCCTGGGCCTGGCGGCCTACTTCTTTGTCATCACTTACATCTTATATACCCTGCCCAGCGAGAAGCTGCCCTTCCGGAAGATCCTTCCGGGGAGCCTTCTTACCTCTGCCGGGATGAGCCTGGTCACCTTCTTTTATTCCATTTATATCAATCACTCCACGGGACGGGACATCCTCTACGGCAGTCTGGCTTCCATCATCCTCCTGCTGATCTGGTTCTATTTCATCTGTTACGTTCTGGTGGTGGGCATCGTTTTCAACGCCGCCTGGCACGAAAGCGAGGAATTTGCCTCATCTGAGAAAAACCGCAAAAAATTCATCTGAGAAAAACTG
>JAUNBO010000218.1 GCA_030527065.1 Bacillota bacterium
AGGCTCAGCACCATGCACAGGGTCAGCAGAAGACTCAGCAGTCTTTTTCTTAAAGGGGTTCTCACTCTTTTCATTTCTTCCTCCTGTTCTCACACAGACACCTGTATGTACGCTTTGTCCCCTCCACCTTGTGAAACCAGCGGCAGCAGCCGCAGAGTTTCATGTCCATACCGGCGAGGGACCATTCGTAATGCTCGCATTGGGGATCCAGTTTCTGCACTATGGGCAGTCCGTCAGACGAATATCGCAGGTTCCGCTCCTTGACAGAGCCGTCAGCTTGTTCCTCCATGGGGCGTTCCTCCGTTTCTTTTCTTATCTTATCGGGATGGGGAATGAGGGCGGAAAAATTCCCACCCTATGGAAATTATAAACCGGGTCCTTTTTTTCCGACACTACCATTTTCCGGTTTTTTTTTGTTTTTTCAGAAATCTTAAAAGTTACAATTTGCGGGTGGAACGTCCAGAGGTGTTTCCCGGGCATAACTCTGCAGTGAAAAAAGGGCAAAAGGCCCGCCTCTCTTCAAAAAAATATGAAAAAACGGGTCTCTTCGGGTCTTGAAACGGGTCGCTCCTGCGACTATAATAAGGATAGACAGGAGGAAAAACCCATGGACTATCTGACAGTACGGGAAGCCGCCGCAAAATGGGGGGTCACGCCCCGGCAGGTGCAGAGACTGCTGGCCGCAGAGCGCATACCCGGCGCAAAAAAGCACGGGCAGGCGTGGCTGATTCCCGCCGGCGGCGAAAAGCCCGCAGATTCGCGCAGAGACCGGAAGGAAGCCGCCCCGCCGCAGCCGCTTTCTTCTGTTCTTCCCCTGCTTCATCTTCACGGCGGAGACCTTGCCTCCGCCTTTGACCGCTGTAATTCAGAAGAGGAGCGCAGCCTCCTTGAAGCCAACCTCGCCTATCTCCGGGGGGAGCCGGAGGAAACCCGGCGCCTTGCAGGGCCTCTGTGCGGGAAGGAGCTGCCTCTCCGGATCCGCCTGGGGGGCCTTCTGATGTGCGGCCTTGCCGCCCTGTGGACGGGAGACCCTCTCCGATGGAAAGAGATCATAGGGGAGCTGGAGGCCCTCTGCGTCCCGGCGCAGCTGCAGCAGGAAAAGGAGCTGGTCATCGCTTCGCTGAACGCAGGGCTCCACGGCCAGGGGGTTTATCCCCGGTGGCTGGAGAACGGCATGTTTACGGGGATCTCGCCGGATCTCTTCCCCGCCGCCAGGTGGATCTACATCCTCATCCTCTATTCGAAGTGGAAAGAAATAGAGCTCCTGGCCGTGGGGGAACCCCTCATCGCCGAGTGCCGCCGGGAACAGAGCGATGTATGCGAGGTCTATCTCCGGCTCGTAGCGGCCACCGCCTGCCACGACCTGGGCAGCCCGGCCCGGGCCCAGGCCCACATAGACGAGGCTGCCGCCCTGGCGCTGCCCCTGGGGTTCATCGCACCCTTTGTGGAGCACCGCCGCATGCTGCTCTCCGTTATGGACCCCCTGCTGAAAACCAAATACCCGGAAGCCTTCGCCCTCATCAAAAAGAAAATGCCCCCCTTCCTGGATCACTGGACCAGGATATACAACAGCGTCTGGGAAAAACCCATCGCCGACAAGCTGACGGCCCGGGAATTTGAGGCCTGCATCCTGGCCTCCCGGGGGATGCAGATAAAGGAGATCGCAGAGCGCATGGGCATCGCCAGGAACAGCGTGAAGAAGTATCTGAATTCGGCCTACGATAA
>JAUNBO010000219.1 GCA_030527065.1 Bacillota bacterium
TGTGTTTAACTTGTGATAATGTCAGGATGTAAATTATCGCAAGAAAATGTCGGAGAAAAACTTAACAAACGTGAAAGTTTTATCCTTAATTTAATTCGGGAAAACAAGGAAATTACAATATAAGGGGGGCGCCCGCCGGACGCTCGTTCCAATTTTCATAATCAGCAGGTCGCCGGTTCAAATCCGGCCGGTAGCTCCAAAAACGCCCGGACTTCGCATGAGGCCCGGGCGTTTTTACATATCGGCTTACAGCAGCTCCCGTGCCTTCGGCGCAAGATACAGCGGCATATTGGTGATCGTGCCGTTTTTCAGATATCCGCGCCTGGAGAAGCGAATGGCATGGTCCGGCGCTTTCTCTGAAAGGAACCGCTTAAAAGAGGGGGCGGACTTGTCCTCTCCTCCCTTCGCCTCAACAGGGATGATTTCCGTGCCGTTTTGGAGCAGGAAGTCGATCTCGCCGGTTTTATCGGTATAGCAGCGGGGCTCCACATCGAACTGCCCCCGGAGCTGCTGCAGCACATAGTTTTCGGTCAGCGGGCCCTTGAACTGAAAATCTGTTTTCAGCAGGATGGCGCTGTTATCAACGCCGGCCATGTGCTTCAGCAATCCCGTGTCAAAAAGAAACAGCTTGAAGCTGTCAAGCTTGTCAAAGGCCGAAAGCGGATGCTCCGCCTTTGAAACATTGTAGACCCGGTTGAGCATCCCGGCGGACACCAGCCATTCGATGGCTTCTTCAAAGTCCCTGGCTCTGCCGCCCTTGCGGACCGCACCATACATGAACTTCTCGTTCGGCTTTGCCAGCTGTGAGGGGATGCTGCGGAACACCATCAGGATCCGGCCGCTGTTGACCTTGCCGTTGTGCTTTGAGAAGTCGTTCTCGTAAACCTGGATGAGCTCCTTCTGGATCTGCGAAACCCGCCTGGGATCCTTATGCTCGGCCCATGAGGCGACGCACTCCGGCATACCGCCGATGATGAGATAATTGTTATAAGCGTCCAGCAGCCGGTTGTGAAAGATATCCTCTATCTGCTGTTCCTTGACAATGCTCTGGTAGTAGGCGAACAGCGGTGCATCCGCCGCCTCCAGAAACTCGTCAAAGGTCAGCGGGAAAATGTCCAGAAGATTGACCATCCCCACCGGGTATGATTTCGGCGCGGCAAGCAGAGTGCCCAAAAGGCTGCCCGCTGCCATCACATGATACTCGTTTGCCTTTTCCTTGAAGTATTTCAGACTGTTCAAGGCTTCGGGGCATTCCTGCACCTCGTCAAAAATGATCAGGGTCTTACCCGGCAGGATTTTCTCGCCGGCGATAAGGGAGAGCAGCTCGATGATCCTCTGAGGGTTCTTGTTGGCCTCAAAGATGGATTTGAGCTCGTCCTCCTCATCAAAGTTGAAATAAACATAATGCTCATAAGCGGTTGCGCCGAACTCCTTCATCAGCCAGGTCTTGCCGACCTGCCTCGCCCCCTTGAGGACCAGCGGCTTGCGGTCCCCGCTCACCTTCCATTCCTGCAATGCCTGTATTGCGTTTCGCTTCATTTTGCCACCGTCCCTTCAATACAAGCATAGTGTAACACATTTTTCCGGCATAATCAACCAGATAGAAACACATTTTTCCGACAATGCCAGGCGGAAAAGGCGGCGGCCCGGGCTCTGGGCCCCGGCCGCCGCCGGCTTTTTGTTCGGGGGGTGGTGGTGCGGGGTCCGCGTACTCTGCCAATG
>JAUNBO010000063.1:0-3591 GCA_030527065.1 Bacillota bacterium
CCATCCCCCAACAGGCCCCGGCTTTGCCCCTCCCACTTCTGGCGTACATACTATGGCTTTCTCCTCTCAGAGGGTAAGCAGCAGGGTCCACAGGGGGATGGTCAAAACGGACAGGACGGTGGACAGCATGACGCCCTTGGTGCCAAACTCCGAATCCGCCCCGTACTTCTCCGCCAGAATGGCGCTGAGAGCCGCCGCCGGCATGGAAAAAAGCACCACCATGGAATTGGCCACCAGAGAAAAATCCCCCATTATCAGCCGCAGCAGCACAAACACCGCCGCCGGCACCAGAAACAGCCGCACAAAGGTGACTGCGTAAATCTTCCGGTCTCCCAGCAGCTGCTTCAGGCTCATTCCTCCCAGCATGGCCCCCACGATCACCATGGCCGTCGCAGAGGTGGCGGAGCCCAGCAGCTCCACCCCGTCTCCCAGAAACCCGGGAAGAGTCCAATTATTCAGGAACAGGACCAGGCCCACGATCACGCTGAACAAGCCCGGCGTCAGGAGCATGCGAAAGGAAAGGCGGGCCTTTTCCCCTGCCGAATATTGAATGGCGGCAATGCCTATGGTAAACATGAAAATATCCGTGGCAAGCTCTAAGATGGCGGCGTAAAACAGGGCCTCCTGCCCCCAAAGAGCGTTGAGCAGGGGCATTCCCATAAAGCCGGTGTTGGAGAACAGGAGCATGAAGAAAAGCACCCCCAGCTGATTGCGGCTCACCTTCACCAGCTTCACCATGAGCCAGGTCAGCAGAAGCGCAATGACCAGCGCATAAAGGACCACCTTCATCACCGTCAGGCAGTTTTCCCATACCTCCCGGGAAAAAGGCATCTGCATGGCGTCTATCACCATGCAGGGCAGAAAGACGTTGGCCACCAGGGTGGTGAGCCCGCCGATGTGCTTCTGATCCAACAGCTTCATCCGGCGCAGAGCAAAGCCCGGGAGGATCATGACAAAAATGCTTAATACCGAATTGAGGATCTCCGAAATACCCATCCTTACCCTTCCACTGTTTTTATGGCGTCCCGCAGGTCGTTCACGGGAAGCAGCTTCATCCCTTTGGGCCTGTCCTTTATGGCGGCGGCGCTCTGGGCCGGCAGCAGCATGGCCGTAAAGCCCAGCCGGCCCGCCTCCCGGGCTATTTTTTCCCCGTTGGCCACGGAACGCAGATGTCCTGTAAGGCCGATTTCCCCCATCACCAGGGTTTCCCTGGGAAGAGGCCTTCCTCTCCGGGCGGACCAGATGGCCAGGGCCACCGCCAGATCCGTGGAAGTGCCCTCGGGCTTCAGGCCCCCCACCACGTTTACATAGACGTCCTGGTCTATCAGGGAGATCCCCGCCTTCCGGTCCAGGACCCCCAGGATCATGTTCAGCCGGGAGAGCTCCACCCCCAGGGCCGTCCGCCGGGGAAAGCCCAGATGGGTAGGAGAAGTGAGGGCCTGTATCTCCAGAAGCAGAGGCCGGGTTCCCTCATAGACGGCGGTGGCCACGGAGCCCGCCACCCCGTCCTCTCTGTCCTCCAGAAAGCTGGCGGATAAGTTCTCCACCTCCACAAGCCCCTTTTCTTCCATAAGAAAAGCGCCGATCTCGCTGGTGGTGCCGAAGCGGTTTTTGTAGGCCCGGAGGATCCGCAGCTCCCGGTCCCTCTCCCCCGTGAAATTCAGGACGCAGTCCACCAGATGCTCTATGATCTTGGGCCCTGCCAGGTCCCCGCTCTTGGTGACGTGGGCCACAATGAAGACAGGGATCCCTCTGCCTTTTCCCATCCGCATCAGCTCGTTGGCGCAGGCCCGGACCTGGGACACCGTCCCGGCGGCAGACTCCAGCGCTTCCGAATACATGGTCTGGATGGAATCTATGATGAGGAAGGCCGGCTGCAATTCCTCCGTTACCTCCATCACTCTCTCCATATTGGTTTCCGCCAGCAGGAAAAGCCTGTCCGTCCCCTGACTGCAGACCCGGTCCGCCCGTATTTTGATCTGTTCCTCCGATTCTTCGCCGGTGACATACAGGACCGTTCCTGTCCCTTCGGCGATCCGGGCGGCACACTGGATGAGGAGAGTGGATTTTCCGATGCCCGGTTCCCCGGAAATCAATGTGAGGGAGCCCAGCACCAGGCCGCCCCCCAGAACTCTGTCCAGCTCCCCGATGCCTGTATGGATGCGGCTCTGCTCTCCGGAGCGCACCTGGGACAGCTTTACGGGCCGGGAAAAGGCCTCGGGGCTCCTCCTCCGCACATCGCTTCCCTTTCCTGACGGGAGCTTTTCTTCCACCATGCTGTTCCATGCGCCGCACACGCACTGCCCCATCCATTTGGGGCTTTCATAGCCGCATTCCTGACAAACGAACACCGTTCCGGCTTTTTTTCCCATATTCCCCGCCTTTTCTTCCGTAAAACACTACCGCCCCATTTGCTCCGCAAATGGGGCGGGCTGCCTTCGCAACACTGCGGAGCGCTTCTGCGCCTCTGTTCTTCTATTCTTCGTCCTTCTGCGCCGCCGCGATGATCTTCTCCGCCAGATGCGCAGGAACTTCCTCGTAGCGCTCAAAGCTCATGACAAAGCTTCCTCTGGCCTGGGTCATGGACCGGAGCACGATGGCATACTTCACCATCTCCGCCTGGGGCGCTTCGGCAATGAGCTTCTGGGTGCCGTCGGCCTGAGGCTCCATGCCCAATATCTTGCCCCGGCGCTTGTTCATATCTCCCATCACGTCCCCGGTGTAATCGTTGGGGACTATGATCTCCACGTGCATGACAGGCTCCAAAAGCACCGGCTTGGCTTCCACGATGCCCTTTTTGAAGGCCAGGGAAGCGGCGATCTTGAAGGCCATTTCGCTGGAGTCCACATCGTGATAAGAGCCGTCATAGAGGACCGCCTTCACATTGGTGACGGTGTAACCCGCCAGGGGGCCCTTCTCCATGCATTCCCGCAGGCCCTTTTCCACGGCGGGCACATAGTTCTTGGGAACGGAGCCGCCGAAGAGTTCCTCGGAGAACTCAAATTCCTCCTGCGAGGGGGAGAAGCGGATGTGGACGTCGCCGTACTGGCCGGAACCGCCGGTCTGCTTCTTGTGCTTCCCCTGTACGTCGGAGCTTCCCTTGATGGTTTCTCTGTAGGGGATGCGCAGGTCCGCAAGCTCCACGCCTACGCCGTATTTGTCCTTCAGCTTGGCCACCACGATGCCTATCTGGATCTCGCCCTGGCCGCCCACCAGAGTCTGATGGGTCTCCACGTTTCTGGTCATGATGAAGGAGGGGTCTTCTTCTATGATCTTGTGCAGTCCGGTGCCGATCTTATCCTCGTCGCCCTTGGCCTTGGGCTCTACCGCCATATATAAGGAGGGCTCGGGGAAATGGATGGGCTCGTACTGGATGAAGTTGGCTTTGTCGCAGAGGGTATCCCCGGTCTGGGTGAACTGGAGCTTGGAAGCCGCCACGATGTCCCCGGCGGGAACGGAAGGGGCCTCGGCCTGGTTCTTTCCCCGGAGATAGAACATGGAGCCCAGCTTTTCAGCCTTCTCGGCTCTGGCATTGTAGATTTCCATGCCTGCGCTCAGCTTTCCGGAAATGACCTTGAGGAGGGAGATTTT
>JAUNBO010000063.1:3691-9595 GCA_030527065.1 Bacillota bacterium
TGCGGAACTCTTCATCGGTGAAAGGCTCGCCGCTGAAATACTTCTCCATCAGCTCTTCGTCGCTCTCGGCGATGGCCTCGTTCAGGGCTTCTTTCACGTCCTCGGCGATGGGCTCTGTCAGCTCCACTACGGAGAGGCCGAATTTTTCCTTGATCTCCGCCACCACGGCGGCCACGTCCACATTCTCTTTATCGATCTTGTTCACCAGGAAGAAGGTGGGCATATCGTGGTCCTTGCAGGATTTCCATGCCTTTTCCGTACCCACCTGAACGCCGGAGGAGGCGTCCACCACGATCACCGCAGCTTCCACCGCCCGCAGGCCGGAATTCACCTCGCCGATGAAATCGAAATAGCCCGGCGTATCGATGAAATTGATCTTCATTTTATTGTACTCCACCGGAACGATGGACGTGCTGATGGAATATCCCTTTTCAATTTCCATCTTATCGTAGTCGGAAACCGTGTTGCCGTCCTCCACTCTTCCGATCCGGCTGATGACGCCGGTGGCCAGCAGGGCCGCTTCCAGCAGCGTAGTCTTTCCGCAGCCTCCGTGTCCAACCAGAGCAACATTCCTGATAGCGTCGCCAGTGTAGCCTTTCATAGTACCCTCCTAAAATTTTATTCTTCAGACTGCCTCCCCGGCCGGACCGAAGCAGACAGGCCTGTGCGGGGAATCCGCAGCAGTGCCGATATTATATCATTTCACGGAGCAAATAGCAAAGAAATTCTTTGCGGCGGGGCCGTCTAAGACAGCTCCACCAGATGGAAGGTTTTTTTCCCTTTCTTTATCAGAAGCTTTCCGTCCCGGAAAAACGCTTCCGTAACGAAGAGGTCCTTGTCCGTCACCTTTTCGCCGTTCAGGGAAAGCCCGCCCTGGGCTATGGTGCGGAAGCCTTCCCCCTTGCTGGGAACCAGCCCCAGGCGGTGTATGAGGGTGACCACGCCCATGCCCGGAGCAGCGAACTCCCCTGCGGACAGGCTGGTCTTCGGCACATCGTCCATGCTGCCGCCGCCGGCAAAGAGGGCCCTGGCCGCTTCCTGCGCTTTATGGGCCTCCTGGTCTCCGTGGACCAGCCGGGTCACCTCAAAGGCCAGAGTCTCCTTGGCCCGGTTGATCTCCGCATCCTGCAAAGAAGACAGGGCCCGGACCTCCTCCATGGGCAGGAAGGTGAGCATGGAGAGACACTTCTCCACGTCCGCATCCTCCACATTCCGCCAATACTGGTAAAACTCATAAGGCGAGGTCTTTTCCGCATCCAGCCAGAGGGCGCCCTTCTGGGTCTTCCCCATCTTCTTGCCCTCGCTGGTGGTGAGCAGAGAGAAGGTCATGCCGTAGACCTGGGCGCTCTCCTCCTTGCGCACCAGATTGACGCCCCCCAGGATGTTGGACCACTGATCGTCCCCGCCAAACTGCATCTTGCAGCCGTGGCGGCGGTAGAGCTCCAGAAAATCGTAAGACTGCATCAGCATGTAATTGAATTCCAGGAAGGTGAGCCCCGTCTCCATCCGCTGCTTGAAGCATTCGGCGGTCAGCATGCGGTTGACGGAGAAGTGGCGGCCGATGTCCCTGATGAATTCAATGTAGTTCAGGTCCCACAGCCAGTGGGCGTTGTTCTCGCAGATGGCCCGGTCAAAATCGATGTATTTGTCGAAAAGGGTCTTGAAGCGGGCGCAGTTTTCCATGACGGTCTCCCGGGACATCATGGTCCGCATGTCCGACCGGCCGGAAGGATCCCCGATGAGGCCCGTGCCGCCCCCCAGCAAGACGATGGGCGTATGGCCGTACTTCTGCATATACATCATGATGACGATCTGCATGAAGTGTCCCACATGAAGGCAGTCCGCCGTGGGGTCGAAGCCGATATAGAAGCGGATCTTCTCCCGCCCCAGCAGCTCCCGTATCTCCTCTTCATGGGTGGTCTGCTGGATCAGGCCTCTCTCCTGCAAAACATCGAATACATTATCGAAGCTGCTTACATTGTCACTGATCTGAAACATTGGCTTTCTCCTGTCAAAGATATGGACTATTTCGTACCATAGAGGCGGTCTCCGGCGTCTCCCAGGCCGGGGACTATGTAGGCGTGGTCGTTCAGGTGGCTGTCCTTGGCCGCAATGAAGATGTCCACATCCGGGTGGGCTTTTTGCAGCACCTCTATGCCTTCCGGGGCGGCTATGATGCACATGAAAATGATATCCTTCCCGCCTCTGGCCTTGATGAAATCTATGGCTGCGGCAGCACTGCCGCCGGTGGCCAGCATGGGATCCAGGACAAAGACCTGGCGGTGGCCGATATCGTTGGGCAGCTTGCAGTAATACTCGATGGGTTCATGGGTATCCGGATCTCTGTAAAGACCGATGTGGCCCACCTTGGCGTTGGGGACCATGTTCAGCATCCCGTCCACCATGCCCAGCCCCGCCCGCAGGATGGGGACCAGGGCGATGTCCTCTCCCTCCAGCATTTTCACTGTGGTCTTGCAGAGGGGGGTCTCGATGTCCACGTCCTCCAGGGGAAGGTCCCTGGTGGCCTCATAGCACATGAGCATGGAAATTTCCTTCACCAGCTCTCTGAAATCCTTTACGCTGGTCTCGGCCTTCCGTATCAGGGCGGTCTTGTGTTGAATCAGCGGATGATCGAATACATAAACTTTTCCCATAACGCTACCTCCAGAATATATTATGTGCAATAATGATTACAGATCGTTGAGCCGGTCCACCCGGCGCTGGTGCCGGCCTCCCTCGAAGTCCGTATCCAGCCATATGTCCACCAGCCTGAGGGCTTCCTCTTCCTCCAGGACCCTGCCTCCCAGGGCCAGGACGTTGGCGTCGTTATGACGTTTGGCCATTTCCGCCATGAAGGGCGTTACAGCCAGGGCGCAGCGGACGCCTTTCACCTTGTTGGCGGCGATGGAAATGCCTATGCCGGTGCCGCAGCACACGATCCCCAGGTCCGCCTTTCCTTCGGCCACAGCCCGGGCGCAGGCCTCTCCGTATTGAGGGTAGTCCACGGACTCCTCAGAGAAGGTCCCCAGATCCAGCACCTCCACATTCTCCCTGCTTTTCAGATGTTCTTTAACAGCTTCCTTCAGTTGGAATCCCCCGTGGTCGCTGGCTGTGGCGATGATCATGGTACCCTTCCTCCTACACTCTTACAATATGATATCCTGCGGATTTCAGCATGCGGTTCATCACCGCAAAGCCCAGCTGGTCCTTATCGCTGAGGGCGCCGGCCAGGATCAGGTCCACGCCTTCCCCGTCCAGCTCCCGGAGCCGGGCAAAGAACTCATGGGCCGCCTCTAAAAATCCCTGCTCTTCAAAGAGGATGACGCCTACCTTCAGGCCCATGGCCTCGTTGACGGCCTTCAGCCGGCGGATCTCCTGCTCCACCCGCTCCCTCCGGCCTTCCAGAAGGGTCATGGCAGCTTTGGGCGCATAATGCCTGTATTTCATTCCCGGCGAACGGGGGCGCTCCGGCTCTCTGTCCCCGCCGTCTTCCCTGGCCGTGGTCTGGGCCACCACGCCGGGGTCGAAAATCACCTCTTCTTCTATGGCGGCGCTGAGGACCTCCGGCGTCAGGACCCCCGGCCGAAGGACCGCGGCCACCGGCTCCGTCAGGTCCAGCACCGTGGATTCTATCCCCACCCGGCAGTCCCCGCCGGCCAGGATCACATCCACCCTGCCGTCCAGGTCCTCTGTCACGTGAGCGGCCCTGGTGGGGCTGGGGCGGCCGGACAGGTTGGCGGAAGGCGCCGCAACAGGGCGGTCCGCCCGGCGGATCAGCTCCAGGGCCACAGGGTGGTCCGGCATACGGACCGCCACCGTGGGGAGCCCCCCCGTGGTGACGTCCGGCACACAGGGCTTCTTTTCCAGGACCAGCGTAAGAGGCCCCGGCCAGAAATTCTCTATCAGCTTTACCACGCGGGGGGAAAGCCGGGGGGTCAGCTGCCCGATGTCGCTGGCTCTGGCGATGTGGCAGATGAGAGGGTTGTCCGAGGGCCGTCCTTTGGCCCGGTAGATCCCCGCCACCGCCTCCGGGTCCAGCGCGTTGGCCCCCAGCCCGTATACGGTTTCCGTGGGAAAGGCCACCAGCCCGCCCCGGCGTATCACCGCCGCCGCTTCTTCAATGTGGGCCAGGGCCCTTTCATCCAGCTCCGCCACCTGATAAATCTTCGTCATGCTCTTCCATGAACGACGGCATTCGCCGCCCTTCTCCTTATATCGTCATTTGGCGATCCGTGCCCCTGCGGCAGCTGCGCCATCAGAAATTCTTCATTTTCTCCGCCTGGTCCGAGGTGATGAGCCCTTCTATGATCTCATCCAGATCTCCGTCCAGGAAGTAGTCCAGCTTGTACAGGGTGAGGCCGATGCGATGGTCCGAGACCCGCCCCTGAGGAAAGTTGTAGGTACGTATGCGCTCGCTTCTGTCGCCGCTGCCCACCTGGCTTTTCCGGGCTTCGGAGATCTCCTTGTTCTGCTCCTGGAGCTTGGCGTCGTAGAGACGGGCGCGAAGGACCTTGAAGGCCTTGTCCTTGTTCTTCAGCTGGGATTTTTCATCCTGGCAGGTGACCACGATGCCTGTGGGCACATGGGTCAGGCGGACGGCGGAATCCGTGGTGTTGACGCACTGGCCGCCGTTGCCGGAGGCCCGGTAGACGTCCACCCGGACGTCGTTGGGGTCCAGGTCCACTTCCACATCATCGATTTCCGGCAGCACCGCCACCGTGGCCGCCGAGGTATGGATGCGGCCGCTGGATTCCGTCTCCGGCACCCGCTGCACCCGGTGGACGCCGCTTTCGTATTTCAGGCGGGAATAAGCGCCCCGGCCCTTTATCAGCACCACGGCCTCTTTTACGCCGCCTATCCCGGTTTCATTGGCGTCTATCACTTCCGTCTTCCAGTTTCTCCGCTCCGCATAGCGGATATACATCCGCAGCAGGTCCCCGGCAAACAGGGCGGCTTCTTCGCCGCCGGTGCCGGCCCGGACCTCCAGGATGACGTTTTTTTCATCGTTGGGGTCTTTGGGCAGAAGCAGCACCTGCATTTCCCGGCTGAGCTGTTCCGTCCTCTCCTCCAGCTCGGAAAGCTCTGCTTTGGCCATCTCCCGGAGCTCCTCGTCCACGCCGCTTTCCCCCAGCAGCTCCTTTGTCCCCGCCAGGTCTTCCACGGCCTTCTTGTATTCCCGGTATTTGTTCACCACCGGCTCCATTTCGGCCATTTCTTTCATGTGCTTCTGCCAGAGGGCCTGATCGGCGATGACCGCCGGGTCCGAGACCTTCTGACTCAGCTCCCCGTATTTTTCCTGAATGAAATCCAATTTATCGTACATTTTTATAACTCCCGAATCTGCCGTCCGCCCTCTGTTCCGGAGGGCCCCGGCCTTGCTCCGGCTTTTGCCGGCGCCGGCGGCTCATGTCTTTCCGGCCGCCGCTTTTATTCTACCACAGCACTGTCTAAAAAAAAACCGGAAATGCGATTTCCGGTCGTTTCTGCCTTACTCCATGCTGTATTTTTTCTTGAATTTCTCTACGCGGCCGCCCCGGTTGATGAACTTCTGCTGGCCGGTGAAGAAGGGGTGACAAGCAGAGCAGACGTCCAGCCTGATCTCTTCCTTTAAGGACTTTGTCACAAATTCATTTCCGCATGCGCAAGTTACTTTACATTCCACATACTTGGGATGGATTCCTTCTTTCATGCGATTCAACTCCTTTCACTCTCTCGTTCCCTCAGGCGCCTGGCGCTCCGGGGGCGTATGTACATTGACTTTTGCCGTCCGGGGACGACAAAAAATCGTTTTCCGAATGACAGCTTTTTTATGTTATCACAGCCCGCCTCCCATTGCAAGATTTTTTTGCGGCTCTTCTTCAAATTGTTGCTTCTTGCGGGGGCTCCAGGGGGACGGTTTGCCGG
>JAUNBO010000064.1 GCA_030527065.1 Bacillota bacterium
CCGGAAAGGGAGCCGGCGGGCGGGGCCTTCGTTAAGAAAGAGTTAAGAAAACCCTAAGACAATGTTCATTGACGGAGAAAAGGGCGAAAGATACAATGAATAACTGTGAAAGAACAGCTGTGAAAAGCTTGAGTCTGCGAGCATGACGTTCAGGCGGGCCGTGTGTTTGCGATGGGGGGATAGAAATGACGGACGGAAAAATGAAGAACGGAAAGCGGAGAAAGAAGAAGATCATTATCATAGGGGCGGCGGCGGTCCTGGCAGTGGCGGCGGCGGCCTTTTTTCTGGGCGGCGGGGCGTCGGCGGGGACGCCGGTTTCCACCGGCAGCGCGGAGTATATGGACCTGCGCCAGGTCATCCCGATAAAGGGCGCCATCCAGGGGGCGGAAATCGCCAACGTATCGTCCATCCTGGATTATAAAGTGGCGGAGGTGCTGGTGGCGGAAGGGGACCGGGTGGAGCAGGGGCAGGTCCTTGCTACCCTGGATGTGGAAGAGGATACGGCCACCGACGACACGGCCAGACAACAGGCCAGGATCACCCTGGAGGAGGCCAAGCGGGTCTACGAGAACAATCAGATCCTCTTTGAGGCCGGGGCCATTTCGGAGTCGGACTACTTGCAGTCCAAGTCTGCCTATGAGAGCGCGCAGGTGGCTGCCAATGCGCCTTCCCCCCAGACCTCCCGGGAGGATTCCCGTATCACCAGCCCCATTGCCGGGATCGTCACCCGGGTGAACATCAATGTGGGCCGCTATGCCAGCGATACGGTGGACCGGGAGCCCATGTTTGTGGTGGAAGACCTGGACCATCTGCAAATGAAGGTGTCCGCCAGCGAGTATGACATCGGCAGCATCCGGGTGGGTCAGAGCGTGGAGATTTCCGCCGAGGTCCTGGGCAAGCAGACGGTTCCCGGGGTGGTGTCCTACATCTCCCCCACGGGAGAATCCAAGGGCGACGGCACCACCGCCATGGTGATCCCGGTGCTCATAGACGTGGACAAGGGGGAAAGCAACCTCATCGCAGGGGTGACGGCCAGGGCGGAGATCCTGGTGGAAGAAAAGCAGAACGTCCTCACCGTGCCCCTGGACGCCATCCTGGAGGACCCTTCTACCGGGGAGCTGTCCGTCTTTGTGGTCCAGGCCGATTCCACACTGCGGCAGGTGCAGGTGGAAACGGGTCTGGAAGGGGACTTCAACATAGAGATCGTCTCAGGGGAATTGAAAGAGGGCGATCAGGTGGTGCTGGGAGCCACCTTTGATCTGACGGACGGCATGACGGTGCTGGCGGACGCAGCCGCCGGCAGTCTGTAGCGGGGTGAGGGCCATGCTGAGAAGAAAGAAACAAAAGGGGCAGGGGGAAGAGGCCCTTCCGGCGGCGGCTGCCGCAGCGAAAGAAGAAGAGGCCGTCATTCAGGTCCGGGGCCTGCGGAAGGTCTATCAGAACGGGGAGATAGAGGTGGAGGCCCTTACGGATGTGGACCTCACCGTCCGGCGAGGGGAATTCCTGGCTATCATGGGAGCCTCGGGCTCCGGGAAATCCACGTTTATGAACATTCTGGGCTGTCTGGACCGGCCCACGGAGGGGAGCTACCGGCTGGAGGGAGTGGACACCCGGGAGCAGGACGACAACCAGCTGTCTTTTGTACGGAATCAGAAGATCGGCTTTGTGTTCCAGTCCTTCAATCTGATCCCCCGGACCAGCGCGCTGAAAAACGTGGAGCTGCCCATGGTATACGGGAGGACGCCGGGGGCGAAACGCCGGGAACGGGCCCTGGAGCTGATGGAAAGCGTGGGCCTGGGAGACCGGGGGGAGCACCAGCCCAACGAGCTCTCCGGCGGTCAGCGGCAGCGGGTGGCCATCGCCAGAGCCCTGGCAAACGACCCGCCCATCATTCTGGCGGACGAACCTACGGGGAATCTGGACTCCCAATCCTCCATGGAGATCATGGAGATCTTTGAGAAGCTGAACCGGGAAAGGGGCTGCACCGTCATTGTGGTCACCCACGAGCCGGACATCGCCGGATATGCCGGAAGGGTGGTCACCTTCCGTGACGGGCGCATCGTCAGCGACAGGAGCACGGGACGGGAGAAAAAGGAGGCTGCGCCATGCTCTTCATAGAAAACATAAAGCTGGCCCTGTCCGCCATAAAAGCCAACAAGATGCGGGCCTTCCTCACCATGCTGGGGGTCATCATCGGCGTCAGCTCCGTCATTGCCATCACCTCCATCGGCGCCAGCGCCAGGGGAGCCATCAATGACCAGCTTTCCAGCACGGGCCTCAACTACATGTATGTGATGATCAACTGGAGCATGGTGGAGGATTATGTGGAGCTGTCGGACCTGCTGACCATAGAGGACATGGAAGCCCTGGAGCGGCGGTTTTCCGAGGATATCCTCTACATAGCGCCCTATGTCTATAACAGCTCCGAGACCCAGGTGGGCCGGCAGACGGCGGACCTGAGCATTCTGGGGGTGGCCGCCGGCTATGACCGCTTTGCCAACGTGAACCTGATCCACGGGCAGATGTTCGACCAGAGGGACGTGGACGGCAGCCGGGACAAGATCGTGATAGACGTGGAGATGGCCCGCCATCTCTATAACCGGGACGACGTGGTGGGGGAGCAGTTTTCCATGGAGCTCCTGGGCGAGGAAAAGCTCATGACCATTTCCGGGGTCTATGAGCTGGAGGAATCCATTTTTACCACCCTGGACACCAGCACCTCTTACCGCTGCTATGTTCCCTATACTGCCGTTCCCGGCTGGGACACGGGAAGCAATTATCTGGAAATCTATGCCAATCCGGAAAAGAGTGTGGCGGAGCAGGGGGAAGCCTTTGCCGCTTACCTGACCCGGGTGAAGGACAAGGAAGAGGGCTTTTATACCTATGATTCGGCGGAGGGCCAGATCAGCATGGTGAACGAGGTCATGAGCATCCTGTCCCTGGCCATAGGGGCCATCGCCGCCATCTCCCTGCTGGTGGGGGGCATAGGCATAATGAACATCATGCTGGTGTCGGTGACAGAGAGGACCCGGGAGATCGGCATACGGAAATCTCTGGGGGCCAGGACCGGGGACATCCTGACTCAGTTCCTCATAGAAGCGGTACTGCTGTCCGCCATCGGCGGCATTATAGGCGTGGGAGGCGGCCTGGGGCTGGCGGCCCTGGGAATGGCCATCGCCGGCGTGAACCTGGTGGTGCAGCCGGCGATGATAGTGGTGGCGGTGATCTTTTCCGCCGGTGTGGGTCTGTTTTTCGGATTGTTCCCCGCCCGGAAGGCCGCCCGCATGGACCCCATAGAAGCCCTGAGATACGAGTAGGAGACGGGCGTTTCCCGGCAGGCCGGGCTTTTCGGGGGGCGGACTCCCACAGGCCGGGCTTTCCGGCAGGCCCGGGCTTAGAAGAGCCGGAGGGTGGTCACCGGCGTCAGGTCTGCCAGGTTCACCACGGTGAGGCTGTCGTAGCCGCAGATATAAATGTAGTCTCCGGCGTAGAGACCTCTGGCGTCATAGTACCACTCTCCTGCGTCGAAGCTCCCTCTCAGATAGAAGCCTCTCTCGTCGCTGTAGCCGTAAACGTCGTAGCCCCCTTCCGCCGGGAAAGCGATCAGGTCCTTTGCGGCGGAGATCAGAATGGCTTTGTGGTTGTAGAGGGCCGCAGAGTAGGAGGAGCCCAGAAGCAGGGTGTGCTTTTCCGTCACGTTGGCCGGGTCCTCCACGTTGAACATGGAGAGCTTCATGCTGCCGGTGATACCGGTTTCCTGGTCGGCGTCCATGCCCAGGCCCAGGAGCCTACCCGGGGTGTAAACGTGAAGGTACTGGGAGAATCCCGGGATTTTCAGGGCGCTGAGGACTTTGGGGGCCGTGGGGTCCGCCAGGTCCACCGCAAAGAGGGGGTCGGTCTGGCGGAAGGTGACGAAGTAGCCTGTGGCCCCGTCGAAGCGGACGGAGTAGACCTGCTCGTCCTCCCCCAGGCCTTCTATGCTGCCTACTGTTTCAAGCTGACCGTCCAGGACCCAGAGGGCATTGGACTGGGCGCCGTCGCCCCACTGATAGTTGGTCCAGCCGTAATCCTCGTCGGTGAAGATCCGGTAGCTGTTGTCCTGAATGGTGGTGACGGCCCGCAGGTGGCCCTGGTATTCGTCCAGGGCGAACTGGTTCAGCAGGACGCCGGGGATGACGCCGGAGGCCGCCGCGCGGACGACGCCATCGGTCAGAGAGAAGCGGAGGATCTCCGTGGTCTGCTTTTCCGTGTAATCCACCACCGTGTAGCGGTCCTGGGTGTAGGGCTGGCTCTGCTGGCTTTCGTAACGGGTGGAAGCGGTGTACAGGTTTTCGGCGCTCATGTATATGGTGTCGCTGCTGCCCAGGACGGAGCAGGTGGAAAGGCGTTCCGCCGAGGCCACGTCTATGGCGGAGACCACCATGTAGTGGACGCTTTCAAAGGCCGGGCAGATGCAGACCTCAGAGGCCTCCACGGCCCGGGCTTCGCCTTGGGTGTAGACCTGGGGCACATAGGTGGCGGGCTCGTCTTCCCGGGGCTCTTCGTAGATGTCGTAATTGCTGATGAGGTAGAGGACGCCGTCCATCAGGCGGGAGGAGGAGTAATACCCGTCCTGGCCCAGGTCGGCCACTTCCTGAGGGGCGGAAGGGTCGCTGACGTCGTAGATCACCGCCCGGCACTGAACGCTCTCCCGGCCGAACCAGGCAATGTCCAGGTCCGCCACGGCGCCGCCGGTGCTTTCCTCATAGGGGCGCCACTGAGTGCGGCTCAAAAGCACCACCAGCCGGTCTTCACAGAGGTAGAGCTCCTGAGCGTATTCGCTGACATTCTCTTCCACCGCAGCTTCTGCCCGGGGCTCCGCCAGGGGCATGATGTCGTATTCGCCTCCGTCCCGGGCCACCTGAGTGGTGGACAGGACCCGGCTTTCCCCGCCCCGGGCGCTGACGATGATGAGGCGGCCGTCCCGGAGGATATAAATGGATTCGCCGTCGGTCTTTACGATGTCTCCTTCGTCTATGCCGCTGACCTGGCTGTTGGTGAGGGAGTGGTCGCTTTCGCCGCCGCCTTCCGCCGGGGCGACCTCCGCTGTTCCTCCGTTCTCCGCCGCTGCGGCGTCCTCCACGGCCATGGGCGCTTCCGCTTCCATGACCGCCGTATCGGCGCCGGAGAAATTGGCGACGCGGTTCCACAGCTTTTCCAGGAAACCGGTCTTGTTCCGGTCCGCCAGGGCCTTCACCGCTTCATAGATCTGGCCGTAATCCCCGGCGGTCTGTATCCGCTCGTCGGAGTAGAGGGTGGCGGCTTCTCCCGTGTCCGGGCCGGGCTCTCCGGCGGCGCTGACGCTTCCGGCGGGCCCGCAGGAAATCCCGCAGACCAGCAGGGCTGCGCACAGCAGCAGGGTCAGGGCCTTATGCAAAACAGATGTGGATCTCTTCATTTTATATAACCTCCTGTCGATAAACCGTGTATGAAAAACCCCTTTCACTTTGGAATACAAGTGAAAGGGGCTCTTTTTTTCAGGGATGGAAAAATTTTTCCTCAGAGGGCCGGGGCCGGGGCGCATTCCGGCGGCGGGGAAAAGGCCTCAGTAGCGGTAATCGAAGACCCGGGTGGTTTTCTTTTCGCTCCGGGGCAGCTCTCCCAGGGCCACGGCCTTGGGCACTATGCCGATGTTGACGCGGGCCTTGAAAGCGTCCTTCAAGGCTTTCTCAAACTGCCGGGCGGCCTGGTCCTTCAGAGCCGTTTCCACAAACACGGTGATCCGGTCGTGGCTGTTTTCGTGGTCTATGAACACCTGGTACTCGCTGGAGGCGTCGGGGAGCCCTTTCAGGATGTCGTCGATCTGGCCGGGGAAGATATTGACTCCCTTCACCTTCACCATATCGTCGGTGCGGCCCAGTATGACGTCTATGCGGGGATAGCTCCGGCCGCAGGGGCAGGGCTGATCCGCCGGCACTATGCGGGTGAGATCGTGGGTGCGGTAGCGGATGAGAGGGGCGCCTTCCTTCCGCAGGGTGGTGATGACCAGCTCTCCCAGCTGGCCTTCCGGCAGCACCTCCCCCGTTTTGGGGTCTATGATCTCAAAGTACAGATAATCGTCGAAATAGTGCATGCCGGTGTTGTGCTCGCAGTTGATGGCGATGCCGGGGCCGTAGACCTCTGTCAGGCCGTAAATATCGTAGAGCTCCACCCCCAGCTCGTTGGCGATCCGGGCCCGCATTTTCTCGCCCCAGCGCTCGGAGCCGATGACCCCCTTCCGCAGGAAGATCTTGTCCCGCAGGCCCCGGCGCTCTATTTCCTCCGCCAGCAGAAGGGCGTAGGAGGAGGTGGCGCAGAGGACGGTGCTCTTTACATCCTGAAGGAACTGGAGCTGCTTCTCCGTGTTCCCCGGTCCCAGGGGCACCGCCATGGCCCCCAGCTTTTCCGCTCCCGCCTGGAAACCGATGCCGGCGGTCCAGAGGCCGTAGCCCGGGGTGATGTGGATGCGGTCTTCCCGGGTGATGCCGGCGATCTCGTAACAGCGCCTGAACAGCTCCGCCCAATCCTCCACGTCCTGACGGGTGTAGGGGATGATGACCGGGGTGCCCGTGGTGCCGCTGGAGGAGTGGATGCGCACGATCTCTTCTTCCGGCACGGCGGACAGGCCCAGGGGATAGGCTTCCCGCAGGTCCTCCTTTTCCGAGAAGGGCAGCTGCTCAAAGTCCTCCTGGCTTTGAAGGGCGTCCGGGTCCACATGGGAGAGGCGGCCGGCGTAAAAGCTGCCGGAGGCCAGGATGCGCCGGATCTGGTTTCTGATCTGTTCTAAGGTGTGTTCAGTCATTTTCATGGGTGTTCTCCTCCACGGCACGGGCGCCCAGCTCCAGGGCGCGGCGGTTGATTTCCAGATACTGCGGTTTCAGCTGTTTTTCCAGGGCGCGCAGAAGGTATCCGGGGCCCAGGCCTATGGCGCCGGTGGCGGCCAGAGCGCCGGCAAGGGCCACGTTCATCACCTTGTCGGAGCCGCAGGCGGCCCCGATGGCGGCGGCGTCCAGGATATAGAGGCGTTCTACATGGGCTTTCAGGTAAGCCAGCATTTCCTCTCCCGAGTACCGGACCCCGCCCACGGCGGCGGCCACGGGTTCCACGGGCTGGCAGCTCACCACCGCCACGCCTCCCGGCTTCAGATAGTGCAGGTTCCGCACTGCCTCTCCCGGCTCAAAGCCCAGAAGGGCGTCTGCGGTTCCCGGCGGGATCAGGGGGGAAGGGCTCTGGGGTTCTATCCTCACATGGCTCACCACGGAGCCTCCCCGCTGGGCCATGCCTATGGTCTCCGCCGTCCGGACGAAAAGCCCTTTTTCCATGGCCGCTGCGGCCAGGATGCGGGAAGCCAGCACTGTGCCCTGTCCTCCCACGCCGCAAAGCAGGCAATTCTTCATATCACTCCACCTCCCCGGAAAAGGCGTCTGCGGGGCAGACCTGGCTGCAAAGGGTGCAGCCTGTGCAAAGAACGGGGTCTATGGCGGCTTTTCCTTCCGAAAGGCTCAGGGCGGGACAGCCCAGCTCCCGGAAGCATCTGCCGCAGCCTGTGCATCTGTCCCTCTCCACCCTCAGGCGGCCTGCCGGCTTTTCCAGGGCGATGCAGGGGCTTTTGAAGATGAGGGCCCGGACGCCTTTTTCCTCTCCTGCGGCCTTTGCCGCTGCCACGGCGGCTTCCAGGTCCAGGGGGTCCACGGTGCGGACCCAGCGCAGGCCCAGGCCTTTCAATGCGGCGGCAATGTCCACTGCCGGCGCGGCTTCTCCCATGACGGTCCTGCCGGTGCCCGGGTGGGACTGGTGCCCGGTCATGGCGGTGGTGGAATTATCCAGGACCACCAGGACCATGTCCGCCTTGTTGCAGATGGCGTTGACCACGCCGGGGATGCCGGAGGCGAAGAAGGTGGAATCTCCCACAAAGGCGAAGTTGACGGTATCCGGGTCGGCGTGGTACAGGCCCTGGGCCATGGAGATCCCTGCTCCCATGCAGAGGCAGGTGTCCACCATATTCAGGGGGGCGGCGTTGCCCAGGGTGTAGCAGCCGATGTCGCCGCAGAAGATGGCCTTCCGTCCTTTCATGGCTCTCTTGACGGCGTAGAAGGAGGCCCGGTGGGGACAGCCGGCGCAGAGCACCGGCGGCCGGGGCGGCGGAGAAGGCATGTCCGGGAAGGAAGGCACGGAAAGGCCGGTGTCCGTCTTGAATTCCCCGGCCAGGATATTTCCCACTATGAGGGCGCTGAGCTCTCCGGCGTTGGGGACGGAGCCTGTGCGCTTGCCCAGGATCCGGGCCCGGCTCCCGGTTTTCCCGCAGCGGTAGATGAGGGCGTCCTCTATGACCGGGTCCAGCTCTTCAAAGACCAGCACCTGTTCCGTCTGTTCCAGGAAGCGGTCCGCCAGCTCCGCCGGGAAGGGATAGGGAGTGGCCACCTTGAACACCGTGAAGGCGCTTTCGCAGCCCCGGATGGCGTCCATCACATAAGCGAAGCTGTCGCCGCCGCAGGCCACGCCCAGTTTGCCGCTGCCTGTGAGCTGGTTCCGGGGATAAGAGGCAAATACCGAGGCCAGTTCCGTTTCCCGGGCCTCCAGCCGTTTTTTGCTCTCGAAGGACAGGCGGGGGAAGATGACCCACCGGGGGTCCTTCACAAAGCCCTCCGCCGGCTCCGGCGCTTTCAGGGCCGGGACCTCCACGGAGGCGCAGGAATGGCAGATGCGGGTGGTGGAGCGGAACAGGACCGGCGTCCCATAGCGGGCGGAGAGGGCAAAGGCCTCCTGCATCATCTCCAGGGCTTCCTCCGGGGAGCTGCAATCGAACACCGGCAGCTTGGCGTACTTGCCGAAGTGGCGGGTGTCCTGTTCTGTCTGGGAAGAGATGGGGCCGGGATCGTCGGCCACATAGACCACCAGGGCGCCCTTGACGCCGATATAGTTGACGCACATCAGCGGGTCCGAGGCCACGTTGAGCCCCACCTGCTTCATGGTGACCAGGGCCCGGGCCCCTGCCAGGGCGGCTCCTGCCGCCACCTCCAGTGCCGTCTTTTCGTTTACGGACCATTCCACATGGACCCCTCCGGGATTCCGCCGGGCCACGGTTTCCAGGGTTTCCGTGGAAGGGGTCCCCGGATAGCCGGATACCAGCTGCACCCCGGCGGCCAGGGCCCCCAGGGCGGCGGCCTCGTTGCCCATCAAAAGTTCTTTCATCGCTTCTTTATCCTCCTGCGCTTAAAAAAAAATGCCCTTGAAACATCAAGGACAGATAAAACTCTGCGGTACCACCTTGTTTGGCCCAAAGGCCCTCTCTGTGCGGTGCAGCCACACCGCCGCCCTCTAACGCGGGCAAGCGTCCGGACATACTGGGGAAAGACCCTTTTCCGCCCGGCCCTCCGCAGACCATAGCCCATGCCGCAGACTACAGGGCTTCCACCGATCCCCTGCTCTCTGAAAGCGCTGGCATGTATTTCTCTGCATCGACGGTTTTCTTCTCGATTTCCCTGATTCTAACACGCCGGACCGGGGAAGTCAAGAAAAAAGCGCCGCCCCGGGCCAGCGCAGGGCAGGCCGGCG
>JAUNBO010000065.1 GCA_030527065.1 Bacillota bacterium
TCCACATATCAAACAAGGTGGCACCGCAAGCTGACGCTTGTCCTTGTAGAAGGACAGGTGTTTTTTTATTACGCAGGAAATATCGCCCGCCAGTGTCAGCGATATTGACGGAGTAACAAGGTTAATCTACCTTACTCTATGTCGGCCTTAGCCCTATGAAAGGCCGACACTAAGCTGGCGGAGCCGATTTTCTTACGCAGAGACCCTTCTTTTCCGTTATCTCTCATAATTATAGAACGGCCTGCGCAGGAAAGAGACGCAGGGGAAAAGGAGAAAGAAATGGTAAAAAAGGATTATGGAATCGACTTCGGCACTTATGCCAAGGACTACCCTGACGAGGACGGGCGTTTCGGCCCCTACGGCGGCGCATATCTGCCGGAAGAGCTGATCCCCGCATTCCGGGAGATCGACAGGGCGTACAAGACCATCTGTCATTCGGCCCAGTTCATCAGCGAGCTCCGCCGGATACGGAAGGAATTCCAGGGGCGGCCCACGCCGGTCTATCATTGCCAGCGCCTCTCCGGGCTGCTGGGCACCACCCAGATCTACCTGAAAAGGGAGGACCTGAACCACACCGGCGCCCACAAGCTGAACCACTGCATGGGAGAAGGACTGCTGGCGAAATTCATGGGGAAGAAGAAGCTCATCGCCGAAACCGGCGCAGGCCAGCACGGCGTGGCCCTGGCCACCGCCGCCGCCTATTTCGGCCTGGAATGCGACGTCTATATGGGCGAGGTGGACATTGCCAAGCAGGCCCCCAACGTCTCCCGGATGAAGCTGCTGGGAGCCCGGGTCATCCCCGTGTCCCACGGCCTGAAAACCCTGAAGGAGGCCGTGGACGCCGCCTTTGAGGGCTACATGCGGGAATACCGGGACGCCATCTACTGCATAGGCTCCGCGGTGGGGCCCCACCCTTTTCCCCTCATCGTAAGGGACTTTCAATCTGTGGTGGGCTTTGAGGCCCGGGACCAGTTTGTGGAGATGACCGGCATCCTTCCCGACGCCGTGGTGGCCGCCGTGGGAGGCGGCAGCAACGCCGCAGGCTTCTTCCACGGCTTCCTGGATGAGCCTGTGGACATTTACGGGGTGGAGCCTCTGGGCCGGGGCGCCGCCAGGGGAGACCATGCCGCCTCCATCAGCTTTGGGGAGCGGGGCGTGATGCACGGCTTTGAAAGCATCATGCTGAAGGACGACGACGGCGAGCCCGCCCCGGTCTACTCCGTGGCCAGCGGCCTGGATTATCCCGCCGTAGGGCCGGAGCATGCGTTCCTTTCCGATGCGGGCCGGGTGGTTTACGACACGGTCAGCGATGAGGAAGCCATGGAAGCCTTCTTCAAGCTCTGCCGCTATGAGGGCATCATCCCTGCGGTGGAAAGCGCCCATGCCCTGGCTTACGCCATGAGGATGTCCCGGGAGAACCGGGTGGATTCCGTCCTGGTGAACCTTTCAGGGCGGGGGGATAAGGATATGGATTTCATCATTGAGAAGTATGGCTACGGGGAAGAAGCAAAATAGGGGAGGAGCGCCTGGCCGCCGTGGCGCTGTGGCTGCGGCGTCCGGCCGCTGTGGCCCTGTGGCTGCGGCGCCTGGCCGCCGTGGCTGCGCCGCTATGGCCGGGGAATTGTTACAACAGGTCTGATAACAGCCGGCAGACGGACTCTTTGAACTTCATCCAGAGAGGGCGGCCCTGATATTCCTCGAAGGTGGTGACGGTGGAAAGCTCCGCATCCGCCATAAAGAGAGCGTCCAGCCGGCTCACTTCTTCTTTGTCGTAGAGGACGGCGCTGGCTTCAAAGTTCAGACGGAAGCTGCGGATGTCGAAGTTGGTGCTGCCTACGGCCCCCACCTCCCCGTCCACCGTCAGGGTCTTCGCATGAAGAAAGCCGTTCTGGTAAACGTAGACCCTGGCCCCGGCCCCCAGCAGGGTGCCGGCGTAGTGCCAGGTGGCCCAGTAAACGAACATGTGGTCCGGCATACAGGGGATCATGATGCGGACGTCCACCCCGGAATGGACGGCGTTCATCAGAGCGTCCAGGATGCTGGGGTCCGGCACGAAGTAGGGAGTCTGGATAAATATGCGTTCTTTGGCATTGTTGATCATCTTCAGATAGCAGTGCATGGATTCTTCCCGGCCCGTGTCCGGGCCGCTGGAAATGATCTGGACGCCGGTGGAGCCGCTCCGGACCGGCTGCTGGTCGTAATAGGCCTGGGCCACCTCCACGGATTCCCCGGAGGCAAAGCGCCAGTCCAGAAGAAAGCGGGCGTTCATGTCCTGGACGCAGTGTCCCGTGGCCCTCATGTGGGTGTCCCGCCAATAGCCGAACTTCTTCTTTTTCCCCAGGTATTCCTGCCCTACGTTGAAGCCGCCTATGTAGCCGATTTCGTTGTCTATGATCACCAGCTTCCGGTGGTTCCGGTAGTTGAGGCGCATGTTCAGATATTTGAGCTTGGGGGGGAAGAAGAAAGCATACTTCCCGCCGGCGTCGGCGAACTCCGCCAGGGTGCGGGGGAAGACGCCCCGGCTGCCCAGGGCGTCCAGAAGGAAGCGGACCTGGACCCCTTCCCGGGCTTTCCGGGTCAGCAGGGAAATCAGCTCCTGGCCCAGCTCGTCGTTCCGGACGATATAGTACATGATGTTGATGCTCTCCGAGGCCATGCGAAGGTCCCGGAACAGGGAATCAAATTTCTCTTTGCCGTCGTTGAAGAAGACCGCTTTGTTGTCCTGGGTGAAAAAGCTGCCGCCCAGATTCTGGTTCATCAGGATGAGGTCCTTCCATTTTTCCGCCTCCGGCCGGACAAAGGGGAAATCCCCCCTGCGGATCTCTTCTGACTGCTCCCGGAGCTGGGCCCCTATGAGACGGCGCTCTTTTTTGTTCAGATGGGAGATCTTCAGCCGGGAGATGTTCTGGGAAAGGAAGAGATAGAGAAGTATGCCTATGCCGGGCAGTATGAAAAGGACCATAAGCCAGGCCAGGGTGGCGGAAGGATTTTTTCTTTCCAGGAAAATAATGGCTATCGATATCAGAAAGCTGATGACATAGGTGATCACCAGATAGAGGGTGACGCCGTCGAGGAACCAATAGGCCATTGCAGTCTCCAATAATTAAATGGTTAAAATGCGGTGAGCGCCCGGGGCTCTTTCTCTGCCGGGAAGGGCCCGGGCCCCGGACCGGCGGTCCGGGCTTGCGGTTGCCGGAAGGATCAGAGGAGGGCTTCCAGCTTTTCTTCTATGGCCGGCTGAGGCAGGGCGGCGGAAACCCGTTCCACCACTTCGCCGCCTTTGACGAAGAAGAGGGTGGGGACGCCCATTACCTTGTTGGAAATGGCCAGCTTCCGGCCTTTGTCCACATCCAGCTTGCAGATCTTCACCCGGCCCTGGTATTTTTCGGCCAGCTCCTCTATGACGGGGCCCAGGGCCTTGCAGGGGCCGCACCATTCGGCGTAAAAATCCACCAGCACCGGAACGGGGCTTTCCAGCACCTCTTCCGTATAATTTTCTTCGGTCAGATCGATGATGTGCTGTGACATTTTGTTCTCCTTTTTTTCTTCGTAGGACGCCGCCGGCCCCGGCTCTTTGCAAAAACCGGCGGGCGGGCCTCTTGCATATTATCCTGTTTTTTTATAAGACCTCTGTGAAGAGGATGGCAGGACGCTTGTCTTATTATAGCATGAAGCGGCGGCTTTGAAACAGTTTTTTCACTTTTTTCCCGGAGCGTGTTTCCCCGGAAAGATTTTTATGTTAAACTGAAGGCAAAGCCGTTGGCGTCAAGCAAGACAGAGGGAAATGGAGGAAACTCAGGGTGGCGAATTTCAATTTGGACAGCTTCATTCTGTACGATAATGTAAGGACGGATGAAGCGGTGGAGACCGGCGTCAGGATATTCAACGAATTTTTTTACAGAGAATACATTTCTTATATGGAAACGGATTATTTTCAGCTGCAGCGTCTGCTGCTGAAGGCCGTGGGGGAAGAAGAGACGGAGGGGAGCTATTGGCAGAATCATATCTGCCGTCTGGCGGCCCGGTCCGCCAACCGTTTCAGCCTGGAGGCTTCCGCAGGGAGAGACTGCGGGGCGTTGATGGGACTGGCGCTGAAAGAGATTGCCAGCCTGAAGGCACTGTATCACTTTGACTGGGAGCGGGTGGCCGCCGCTTTCGGGGACAGCCACATTTCCGTCTGCTGTGCGGCTCCGGCCCCTCAGCCCGGGTCTCCTCTGGAACTGGTGCGGAAGGCCCTCACCGCAGAGACCGACCAGGAGTCCATGGACTTCCTGTATGAATACTATAAAAGCCATGGAGTCCCGTCTCCGGCGGAAGGAGAACCGGCGGAGTGAGAGCGTTCCTGAGCAATCCCATGGCCCTCATCCTCATTGCGGTGATGGCTTTCCAGGCCCTTACCAGCGGCCAGTACAGCAGCCCTCTGGACTGGCTCATCAGCAACCTGATGATCCTGCCGGGCATAGTGATCGGCCTTTCCTTTCATGAATACGCCCATGCCGTGGTGGCATATAAATGCGGAGACCCAACCCCCAAGCGGCAGGGCCGGGTCACGATAAACCCCCTGGCCCATGTGGACCCGGTGGGCTTTATCGCTTTGCTTTTCATCGGCTTCGGCTGGGGGAAGGCGGTGGTGATCAATCCCCGGAACTTCAGGAAGCCCCGCCGGGACGAGCTGCTGGTATCCTTGGCGGGAGTGACTATGAACCTGCTTCTGGCCTTTGTGTTCATGGGACTTTTCCGGCTTCTGTATGAGCTGGCCCCCATGTTCATGTTCTCCCAGATGGGGGGAATCGTGGCGGAGATCCTTTTTTACATCGTATGGATCAATCTGGTGCTGATGGTATTCAATCTGCTGCCCATACCGCCCCTGGACGGCTTCGGGGTCATCACCCAGCTCTTCAATCTGCGGGGGACCCGTTTTTATCAGGTGGTCTATCAGAACGGCTTCCTGATTTTAATGGTGCTCATCCTTTTTAACATAACGGGAAGGATCCTTTCTCCGGCGGTGAACGCCCTGTACAATCTCCTGGGGGGAATTTTTTTCTAAAATAAACCGTTGAAATTTTAAGGGAAATCAAATATTGTTAGCACTCTCGCTAAGTGAGTGCTAATTTTTTCTTTACAAAGAGAAAAATCTTGTCTATAATAAATCCTGAGGGGATGAAGAGACAGAGAATGAGTATAGTAATAGGAAGAACGGCGGCCCGATACAGGAGAAAGCTGGAGGGTCCGAAAGGATAGGAAGTGATGAGATGAACATGGAAAGGTTTACGGAAAGGGCCCAGGGGGCCATTATAGACTGCCAGAATCTGGCCATTCAGGAAGGGCACCAGCAGCTGGACGGGGAGCATCTCCATATGGCGCTGCTGATGCAGAGAGACGGCCTCATCCCCAGGCTCCTGGAAACCATGGGCGTCCATGTGGGGGCCATGGTGGGAGACCTGGAAGCGGAGCTGGGCAAGCTGCCCAAGGTGGCCGGAGGGGGAGACTCCCTTTACTCCACCCGGCGTCTTTCGCAGCTGCTCATGAACGCGGAAAAAGAAGCGTCGGGCATGAAGGACGAATACGTCAGCACGGAGCACCTGTACCTGGCCCTGCTGGGAGAGAAGAACACCCCCTCCGCCAGGCTGTTCAAGAAGTACGGCGTGGCAAAGGAAGGGTTTTTGCAAGCACTGGTGAAGGTGCGGGGAAACCAGCGGGTCACCAGTTCCAATCCGGAGGAAAACTATGAAGCTCTGGAGAAATACGGGCGGGATTTAGTGGAGATGGCCCGGCAGGGAAAACTGGACCCGGTCATCGGCAGAGATTCGGAGATCCGTCACACCATACAGATCCTTTCCCGGCGGACCAAGAACAATCCGGTGCTCATCGGAGAGCCGGGGGTGGGGAAGACCGCCGTGGTGGAAGGGCTGGCCCAGCGCATCCTCAACGGCGACGTGCCGGAAGGCCTGAAGGATAAGACCGTGTATGCCCTGGATATGGGCGCCCTCATCGCCGGCGCCAAGTTCCGGGGAGAATTTGAAGAGCGCCTGAAAGCGGTCCTCAACGAGATAGAGAAGTCCCAGGGGCGGATCATTCTTTTCATAGATGAGCTCCACAACATTGTGGGAGCCGGGCGGACGGAGGGCTCCATGGACGCAGGCAACCTGCTGAAGCCCAAGCTGGCCAGGGGAGAGCTCCACTGCATCGGCGCCACCACCCTGGACGAATACCGGAAATACATTGAAAAGGACGCAGCTTTGGAGCGGCGCTTCCAGAAGATCCTCATAGACCAGCCCACGGTGGAGGATACCATCTCCATCCTCCGGGGCCTGAAGGAACGCTTTGAGATCCATCACGGGGTCCGCATCACCGACGGGGCTCTCATCGCCTGCGCCACCCTGTCCAACCGCTACATCAGCGACCGCTTCCTGCCGGATAAGGCCATAGACCTGATGGACGAGGCGGCGGCCAAGATCCGCACGGAGATAGACAGCATGCCGGCGGAGCTGGACGAGAGCGCCAGAAAGATCATGCAGCTGGAAATCGAAAAGCAGGCCCTGAGCAAGGAAACAGACGCTGCCTCCAAGGGCCGGCTGGACGCTATAGAAAAAGAGCTGGCGGAGCTGAAGGAGGAAAACCACCGGATGCGGGCCAGATGGGAAAGCGAAAAGCAGGCCATCACGGGGCAGAAGGCCATCAAGCAGGAGCTGGAAAACGTGCGCCACGAAATAGAGGAGGCCGAGCGCTGCTACGATCTGGAAAAGCTGGCCCAGCTGAAATACGGCAGGCTGCCGGAGCTGGAAAAGCAGCTGGAGGAAGCCAAGGCCAGAGCCGAGACCGAAGACGAGAACCGGCTGTTGAAGGAGGAGGTCACCGAGGAGGAGATCGCCCAGGTCATTTCCAAATGGACCGGCATACCCGTCAGCCGGCTGGTGGAGTCGGAGCGGGAAAAGCTCCTGCATCTGCCGGACATCCTGCACAGGCGGGTCATCGGCCAGGAGGATGCGGTGACGGCGGTGTCCGAGGCGGTGCTCCGGGCCAGGGCGGGCCTGAAGGATGAAAACCGCCCCATCGGCTCCTTCATCTTCCTGGGCCCCACAGGCGTGGGCAAGACAGAGCTGGCCAAGGCCCTGTCCGAAGCCCTTTTCGATACGGAAAAGAACATGATACGCATAGATATGTCCGAGTACATGGAGAAGCATTCCGTGTCCAGGCTGGTGGGGGCCCCTCCGGGCTATGTGGGCTACGATGAAGGGGGCCAGCTGACGGAGGCCGTCCGGCGGCGGCCCTACAGCGTGGTTCTCTTCGACGAGATAGAGAAGGCCCACCCGGACGTGTTCAACATCCTGCTGCAGCTTCTGGACGACGGGCGGCTGACGGACAACCAGGGGCGGACGGTGGACTTCAAGAACACCATCGTCATAATGACCTCCAACATCGGCAGCGCCTACCTGACGGAGAACATCGGCGCCGACGGCTCCATCTCCGACGAGGTGAAGGAATATGTGGAAGAGGAGATGAAGAAGCACTTCCGGCCGGAGTTTATCAACAGGATAGACGATACGGTGGTGTTCTCGCCCCTGACAGAAGGGCAGATCATGAAGATCATAGACATGTCCATGGACCAGATACAGGCGCGCCTTGCGGACCGGAACATCTCCGTGGTCCTGACGGAGGCCACCAAGCGTTACATCGCCGGGGAGGCCTACACTCCCGCCTACGGGGCGCGGCCCGTAAAACGCTATCTGCAAAAGCATATAGAGACGGAGATCGCCGCCAGGATCATCCGGGGAGAGGTGAAGGACGGCGAGATCATCACCATAGACATAAAGAACGGCGATATGGTGATTTAAAAACGAGAAACCGGGGAGGCTCCAGGCAGCTTCCCCGGCCCTTTCTTTTTTGTGTCGCTCCATAAATTGTCGGAATGAAAAACGGAAATCTTACCGAATGTACTTGCGGAATTGTGCCGAATGTAATCACGAAATCTTGCCGAATGGAGCATGGTGCGCCTCTGAAAACTGTGTGCGTCCTTGCCAACTGAAGGTACCGCCTTTAAAAACTAAAGGCCGGCAAATGCTACTCCTTTATGTCAGGATCTGCTTTTGCAGGCCATAAGTGTCGAAAACCCGCTTTTTGTCCCGCCGTGTTGGCAATGTTACCTCGATTTCCTATTTACCATTTTTGAAAAAAAGTTGATTTTGGTAAATAAAAAGCGCATAATATGGGTGTGAGGTGATTTGTATGAAATTGATAAACCGCAAACAATATTTAGATAAACTGATCAATGTTATCGGGACGCCGGATATCAAGGTGATCACCGGTGTTCGCCGCAGCGGGAAATCAAAATTGCTTGAGGCTTTTAAAGTCTATATCGAGCAGAATGTCCCTGACCACAATATCATCCATATCAATTTCAATCTGCCTGAGTACGAGCATTTGCTTGAGTACCGTCCTTTGTATGATCATATCAACTCATTGTATGTTGCGGGCAAGGAAAATGTCGTTTTTATTGACGAAGTGCAAATGTGTGTTGACTTTGAAAAAGCAATCAATGGCTTGCATGCTTCGGAGAAGTTTGATATTTATATCACTGGCTCTAACGCATTTCTTTTGAGTTCTGATCTGGCGACACTGTTTACCGGAAGAACATTTGAAATCAATGTATACCCATTCTCTTTTGGCGAGTATATGGAGTATTTTAACTATCCCGATAAATATGCTGCCTTTGATAAGTACCTTTTGGAAGGCGGGATGGCAGGCTCGTATTTGTACAAAGATCAGGAAACGAAGTTTGACTATATTGCTGATGTGTTCGATACGCTCATTATCCGTGACATTCGCCAAAAGTATAAAATCCGCAATATGCAATTAATGGATAGAATCGTTGATTTCCTTATGGATAACATTTCAAACCTTTCCTCAGCAAGAAGCATTACGAGCACGCTGAGCAGCGCAAAAGAAAAGGTAAACCATATTACCGTCAGTGCTTATATACAGTATCTGTGTAACGCTTTTGCATTTTACAGGATCCGAAGATATGACATCAAAGGTAAAAAATATCTCTCAAGCAATGATAAGTATTTTTTGAGTGATCACACTTTCCGCTACGCAAAGCTCGGCACCAGAAATATGGATTATGGAAGAATGCTTGAAAACATCGTTGCCATAGACTTGCTCCGCAGGGGATATGAAGTCTATGTCGGCGTCTTATATAAGAAAGAAATAGACTTTGTGGCAATTAAACGCAGTGAAAAGATTTACATCCAGGTTTCTGACAACATCAGCGACAACAAGACCTTTGAGCGGGAGGTATTGCCGCTTTTGCAGATCAAAGACGCCTACCCCAAATTATTGATTGCCCGTACACGCCACGATGAGTATCAGTACGAAGGAATCAGGATCATCGATATCGCAGATTGGCTTATGGGCTGATTTCCCAAGTGGGATTCTTTGTCGCCGGCTCCGCATCGCCCTTCTATTTGCTCCCGACTCGTTGCGCCGGGGGACGGTTTTGTGTATAATGGGAGCAGGGTAACGAGAAATCATGTTATCTGAAAGGAA
>JAUNBO010000066.1:0-4868 GCA_030527065.1 Bacillota bacterium
CAGCTTCAGTATCTTGTTCAGGGTCAGCTGGATGGACACCAGAATGATGAACAAGGCCGCTGCGAGAAACAGCAGAAAACCTTCGTTGCGAAAGATATCCACAGCTTATGACTCGGAGGCAACCACTTCTTTGCCGTTGTAGTAGTTGCAATTGGGGCATACCCTGTGAGGAAGCTTGGGCTCATGACACTGAGGGCATACGGACAACGCAGGCCCGGACATTTTCATGTTGGCAGACTTTCTCATTGCAGTCTTGGATTTAGATGTTTTACGTTTTGGAACGGCCATATGTGAACACCTCCTTTTTCCGGCGAAAAGTACTCTCTCTGCCCGCCCCGTTCCGGAGCGGATCTCTGCTTTCTGCGGCCGGAAAAGCTTTCCTTCCGAACCAACGTAAAATATTATACAATTCCCCCCCGGCCCTTGTCAACCATTATTTTGCTTGAGCTAATCGCGCCAGAGTTCTGCATGAAAACGCACAGATGAAATTACAAAATCAGGGCATACTAACCTCCATCACTATATGAAATGGAGGTTTTGTCTTATGATAGAACAGGATACGGTAAAGCTGCTGCGGGAATGCGACGCAGGGATCAAAATGGGGGTGGACTCCATTGCCGAGGTGCTGGAATATGCCTGCGACAACACGCTGCGGCATGTTCTGCAGGTCTGCAAGACCACCCACGAAAAGCTGCAGCACGAGGTCCGCGTCCTGCTGGACCAATACCACGACAGCGGCAAGGAGCCAAACCCCATGGCCAAGGGCATGTCCTGGGTAAAGACCAACGTCAAACTGGCCATGGAGGATTCCGACAAGACCATAGCCGACCTGATCACCGACGGCTGCAACATGGGCGTAAAATCCCTGACCCGCTACCTGAACCAATACAAAGCCGCCGACGAAAAATCCAAAACCATCACCAAAGACCTCATCGCCTCCGAAGAAAAACTAATCATCCAACTCCGCCCGTTCCTGTAGGGGCGGGGCTCTGGTCACTTTTCAAGGGGCGCCAAGGGGGCGGTCCGCCGGACCGCCCCCCTGACTCTCTATGAATAGTAACAGATCTTTTCCGGGGCAAGGGCCCGAAAACGCACACGGGGACCCTTACAGGGCCGCCACGATCTCCGCCGTATCTCTGGCGATCATCAGTTCTTCGTTGGTGGGGATCAGCAACAGCTTTATTTTGGAATCCTCCGCGCTGATGACGGTCTCCTTGCCTCTCACCTTGTTCTTTTCCCGGTCCAGCTTGATGCCCAGGTTTTCCATCTCCGCGCAGATGGATTCTCTCATGCTGATGCTGTTCTCGCCCAAGCCCGCCGTAAAGACGATGGCGTCGGCTCCGTTCAGCTCCGCCAGATAAGCGCCGATGTAGAATTTCACCTTGTGGGCAAAGACCTCCAGGGCCAGGGCCGCCCTTTTATTCCCGCCGTTGGCCGCCTCTTCTATATCCCGGAAATCGCTGCTGACGCCGGAAATGCCCAGGACGCCGGATTTTTTGTTCAGGACGTTATTGACGCCCTTCATATCCAGGCCTTCCTTCTCCGCCAGATAGAAGATGATGGCCGGGTCTATGTCTCCGCAGCGGGTGCCCATTACCAGCCCCTCCAGGGGAGTGAGGCCCATGCTGGTGTCTATGCAGACGCCGTTTTTCACCGCCGCCACGCTGGCGCCGTTGCCCAGGTGACAGGTGACCACGCTGACCTCTTCCTTCTTCTTCCCCAGCATGGCCGCCGCCCGCTCCGCCACATACTTGTGGCTGGTGCCGTGGAAGCCGTATCTCCTGACCCGGTACTTTTCGTAATATTCATAAGGAATGGCGTAGGTGTAAGCCTCCGCCGGCATGGTCTGATGGAATGCGGTATCGAACACGCCCACCATGGGAGTGTCCGGCATCAGCTCCTGACAGGCCCGGATCCCCAGAAGGTTGGGGGGATTGTGGAGAGGGGCCAGATCCGTGCATTCTTCCAGAGCCGCTATCACCGCATCTGTGATCAGCACCGAGGAGGCATATTTCTCTCCGGCGTGGACCACCCGGTGGCCTACCGCCCCGATCTCGTCCATGGACTTCAATACCCCGTGGTTCCCGTCCGTGAGGGCCGCCAGCACATGGCCGATGGCGTCCTTGTGGTTCTCCATGGGCGTTTCCAGAACGAACTTGTCCATTCCCGGCTTTTCATGCTTCAGGACGGAGCCCTCTATGCCGATGCGCTCCACCAGGCCCTTGGCCAGCAGGCTGCTGTCCTCCATTTCCAAAACCTGATATTTCAGCGAGGAACTGCCGCAGTTAATGACTAAAACTTTCATTCCACCATTTCTCCTTTATTGTTTTTTTCTGCGAAAAGCCCGCAGTTTCCTCCGGGCCCCGTCGCAAGCTTAAGTATATCACCAACAGACAGGTAAAATCCAGCTATTTTTTCACATAAGGGCCCATGATATAGTCGGAGCGGGCGTAAAGGCTCCCTTCCGCCGCCAGATGCCACAGCCGGGAGGCCAGGATATCGTATTTCAGAAGCTTTTCCGCCGGTTCTCCCGGGCTCAGCTCTTTATTGACGTTGGTCAGCACAGGGACAGAGGCGCAGCCGGTCTTTTTGATGTGGCGCAGGAGCCGGGCCCCTGTCCTGCTGAGGCCCAGGACCCGGGCGTACAGGATCTCTTCCCGGATCAGCTCTTCCCAGGCCTCTCCCGTCAGCCCCGCCAGAGAGTGGACCAGCAGACGCCGTATGCGGGCGGCGGTATAGCGCTTGGAGCCCGCCAGAGCCGTCAGGGTCCTCATATCCCGGCAGCCCTCCTCCGTCACCGCCTTTTTCAGCCGGTTTTCCAGCCCTTCCCCTGCGGAAAGGATCTCCCGCAGCTCTTCTTCCCTGCCGGTGAGGATGCGGTACGCCGTCATGGCGTAGAGCCGGCGGGAAGCGTCCTCATCCCAGCGCAGGGCTTCCCCCAGGACCGCTATGGTCTCCGGCGGCAAAACGTCCTCCAGGGCCGCCGTTTCCTCCCCTGCTTCCAGACGGCGGCGGCAGGCGGCGGCGCTGGCATAGGGGGCCTCCCCGGCCTCGTCGTTGTAAGCGCCGCCCTTCCGGGGGACGGTGACGGCTTTCATCCTGCTTCCCCGCCGCCTCAGCTCTTTCAAATACTCCACCGCCAGGATGTTGTTGGGGAGCAGGAGCAGGGAGGCTTCTTTTTCCTTGCCGGCGGCCCGGAGAGCCGCCTCTCTGGCCCGGGGATAGGACATGCCGCCGTCCAGGCACTCCCGGAGCGTCTGCCGGAAGGCGGGCCCTTCCTCTGCCAGGAAAGAAGCGGCGGCCTCCAGTTCCTCCAGGGAGCCGCTTTCGCTGCCGAAGGAAAGCCATTCCACACAGCCCAGGCGGTCCAGGAGCCCTACGCCGCCGGCGGCGAAGCCTTCTCCGTGGTTGCAGGCAAAGACGAAAGGAAGCTCCAGGACCAGATCTGCGCCGTTGTCCACAGCCATCCGGGCCCTGTGCCATTTGTCCCATGCCGCCGGCTCCCCTCTCTGGGTGAAATCGCCGCTCATCACCGCCACCACCGCTTCCGCTCCCGTAAGGGCCCGGGTCTCTTCCAGGTGGTAGCGGTGGCCGTTATGGAACGGATTATATTCCGCTATGATCCCTGCCGCCTTCATGACGTTTTTTTCTTTCTCCCCACAACACCGTCAGAACCAAAACTGCCATCACTATTATAATCATTTCCGTGGAGAATAGCAATTGCCGGAAGAAATCCAGCTGATATTCCGCCGCCAGGGAGGGGAAAAGGCCGGTTTCCGCAGCCGCCGGACCCAGGACGGGGCCTGCCAGGAGCAGGGCCAGTCCTGCGGACAGAAGGCCGTGGCTCAGCTTTCTTCTGAGATAGGCTCCTGCCGTGACGCCGCTGCCGGACAGGAGGCTCATGGACTGGGCCATCACCGAAAGACCGCCAAAGGAGACAAGAAAGCTGCACAGGACCGCCTTGGCCGCCATGGACAGCTCCGCGGAAGCCAGGGCCGCCGAGCCCACGGTCATTTCCAGCAGGCCCTTCAGCAGCCCTTTGGCCCAGGGAAGGGCTGCGAAAGGGGCGAAGCAGCCCAGCAGTTCCAAAAGGTCCACCAGCATGGTGAATACCACGATATAGCAGCAGATGATCCCCAGGGTCTTCAGGGAAGAGAGAATGGCCCCGGTAAAGGCGTCCAGCAGAGTAAGCTCCCGGCGGCCCTGCGCCCCGCTCTCACGGGCCCTTCCCGGTTTCCGGCCTTCCCGGCTCTCCCTTTCCGGGCCGGATCCCCCGGCTGCTCTTCTCCGGCTCCGACCCTCTTCCTCCGGCATTCTGGCCCAGAGCAAGCCGTTCAGCAGGGCCCCGCCGTAATGGGCCCCGGCGATGAGGGCCCCCGCCGCCGGGGAATGGAGCAGCCCCGTCCCCACGGCTCCCAGCATAAAGAGGGGCCCCGAGGTGCTGCAAAAAGCCAGAAGCCGCCGGGCCTCCGCCGCCGTCAGCTCTCCCCGGCGCCGAAGGTCTCCGATGAGCCCCGCCCCCATGGGATAGCCGGACATGACGCTGATCAAAAAGATGAAAGCCCCGGAGCCCGGAGCCCGGAACATGGAGCTGAAGGGGCGGCGGAAGGCCCGGGCCGCCAATTCCGGCACACCCAGGGAGATCATGAAGTTCGAACAGATAAAAAAAGGAAGCAGGGCCGGCAGCACCGTCCCGCTCCAAAGGGCCACCCCGTCTCCGGCGGCAGCCACCGCCGCCTCCGGCCAGAGCATCATGGCCAGACAGGCGAAAGCCGCCAGGATCATGGCAGCCACTCTGTTAAAAACAAAAATTTCCGTCCCCTTCATACCATAAGGTATTCCGGCGGCGGCGCCATTATGCGGCCTTT
>JAUNBO010000066.1:4968-9532 GCA_030527065.1 Bacillota bacterium
TCCGTCCCCTTCATACCATAAGGTATTCCGGCGGCGGCGCCATTATGCGGCCTTTCTCCGGGCCGCCTGGCCCGGCGTCTTTTCCCGGCCTCACTTCCTGAGCCTGCAGAATTCCTCCACATATTCCACGTCGGATTTGCAGGGCACATATTCGGTGCCCAGCTTGTACCATTTCTCCCGGCCCTTTCCCGCCACCACTATGATGGTGTCCTTGTCGGCCTCTTCCATGGTCCTGCGGATGGCCTCCCCCCGGTTCAGGATAATCTCATAGGGGCAGCCGTACTGCCGCAGATAGCGGGCGATGTCCTCGCAGATGTCTATGGTGGGCTCTTCCCCCGGGTCTTCCTCCGTCAGCACGCACTTTACCGCATAACGGCTGATCACCTCCGCATGGTCCCGGCGCCGGTTGTAGGCCTTGTACCCGGCGCCTCCCACGATCACCACGATCTTCTTTCCCGGAAACTCCCGCAGCAGCGAAGAGCACAGGGTCTCGTAGGCCAGCCTGGTGTGGACGTAATCCACCAATACGCTGGCGCCGGTGTTTTCGTCCACGAAATATTCCATGCGCCCCGGTACCCGTGCCTTCAGCAGACCGTTATAGATATGCTCCGTGGGAATGTTCAGGGCGTAACAGGCGGCGATGGCCGCCAGGGCATTGTCCACGTTGAAAAAGCCCGGCATCCCCAGGCGGAACACCTTCTCCCACCGGGGCGTGGTGCAGGTAAAGACCACCTGCTCCCCTTCCTTATGTATGTGGTGGCCGTATATGGCCGCCCTTTCGTCCGTGCCGAAGGTGAGGATGTCCGGCCCGCAGAGCCGGGCCCGGTCCATCACCTCCTCCAGATGCTCCGTGGACAGATTGATGCAGGCGGTTTTGCAGTGATTGAAGATCCGCAGCTTGGAGGAAAAATAGTCGTCAAAATCCGGGTGCTCTATGTCGCTGATGTGGTCCTCGCTGATGTTCAGAAAGCAGGCCACATTGAAGACCACGCTGCCGATGCGCCCGTATTTCAGAGCCTGGCTGGACACCTCCAGCTCGAAGAACTGTATCCCGCTGTCCAGGGCGTTCTGAAAATGCCGGTACAGCGCCATCACCTCCGGGGTGGTGATGTGGGATTCCCGGTTCTCCACGCCGTCGTAGGTATCGATGCTGGAAAGGATGGCGCTGGGAGGAGCTTTCAGCGCAGCCATATAGTCGTCCATGATGTGGCGGAGGTAATAGCAGGTGGTGGATTTCCCCTTGGTGCCCACCAGAGCCATGGTCTGCAGCTGCTGCCAGACGGGGCCGTAAAACCGTTCCGTCAGCAGGGTCATGGCACGGCGTATGTCGTTTACGATCACATAGGAGCAGACCTCGTCCTCATCCAGCTCATAGGGCTCCTCCGCAATGTAGCAGAAGGCCCCCTTTGCCAGGGCTTCCTGCAGATACTTCACGTTGAAATGAGCGCCCTTGCAGACGAACGCCCCCTCCTCCTGCTCCTCCTGGGAATCGCAGGAAAGATTCATCACCGGCCGGGGACTGTCCAGAGGCCGCACCGCCGCGCTGACTAAAAGCTCCTCTTTCTTCAGAAGGTCTATATATTCACTCAGGCTGAGCTTGTTCATCTTTCCGCCTCCTCCTCCACGGGAACGCCGTAGTATTTTTTGAACTTGACATAGTGGCCCAACAGGTTCTTCCAGGTCCGCAGCATGCGCAGGAAGCCCCGGTCCGGCTTATACAGCAGAGGGTTGCTCCACTTCCCTTCCCGGATGAGCTGCCGCATCCGGGGATGATATTTTTTGACGATGTACTTGAAGGCCACTCCTTTTGGGACCACGGTCCACAGAGAGGGGTTGCTTACATGGATCTCCTCCACGGGGTTATCGTACAGCCAGTCCTCCACCAGCCACTTGGTGATGTTGTGGCCGGAGCCGGTGACGTAATAGTTGCTGCGGCCCTGGCGCACATTGATCTCGAAGAGCTTGAATTTCCCGTCCCGACGGTCGTATTTGATGTCACAGTTGGAGAAGCCCACATAGTGCATGGCTTCCAGCATATTCTTCACCTTTTCCTCCAGCTCCGGCTCGGATTCGGTGATGATGACCGCATGGTTCCCTATCCCGTGGGGCGTATGCTCCTCCAGCAGCACATGGCCCAGGCACATGAGCTTCACCTTGCCGTCCTTGCCGGAGTAGCTGGTCAGGACCCGCATGTAGCTGTCGTCTCCGGGAATGAAGTCCTGCAGGATGATGGTGTCGGAATAGCCGGCGTTGTAGATGTTGTCCAGGATCTCCAGCATTTCCTCCCGGCTGTGGGCCATATCCACCTTCTTCTGGGTGGGAAAGGGATGCTGCCAATAATCCACGTTGTTGGAGGGCTTTATGATGTAGGGAGGGCCGAAGGGAAGCTCAAAATCGTGGCCCATCTCCCTCTGATAGATGAAGGTGGCGGGATAATCCAGCCCCGCTTTCTCGCACATGCCGTAAAAGACTTCCTTTTTGATACAGGAATTCATCTGCTCCAGGTCTATATAGGGAGCCACCACGTTTTCCCGGTAATTGGCCTTGTTGCCGCTGATCAGCTGCAAATAGTTGTCGCCGCAGCCCAGGATCAGCACGGTCTCGTCCTTGTGCTCTTCGGCAAAGCGGTTGACCAGAGGCAGAAACACCTCCTGCACATCGGCCCGGGGCTCCGCCGTATAATGGATGAGCCGGCTGTTGTAAGCGGGGCCTGAGGGGAATTTCCCCACGGCGTAGGTTTTCTGTATCCCGTAGGCTTCGTGAAAGGCCCGGGCCATGCTGTACACGTTGATGTCCGCTCCAAAAAGCAGAGGGACAAAGGGTTTCCGCTGTTCTGTCATTCTCTTTCTATCTCCTCTTTGTTTGAAATGATTTTCCTGATTTCCCGGGGACGGCGGCAAACCCTCCGGTCCCCTGGCAGGCCCTCCGGCTTCCTCAGGAATCGCTCCACTGGCCGTCTATCACGGGAGCGGTCTTGTGGACCAGGGTCTCGCTGCTGTCCTCCTCTTCTTCCTCTCCGGCGGCGACGAAGGTGACCATGTACTCGCTGACCGGATAATCCAGGGCCTGTCCGAACTGGAAGCTGTGCTCCGCCACGTCCAGCTTTTCTCCCCGGCAGATGGCAAGGGCGTCGAAGACGGTCCGCACAAAGGAAGGGCCGCCGGCGATGGGAGTGCAATCCACTGCGCTGTCGGTGAGGTACCACTGCCGGAAGCGGTGGAGCTCCTCGGCGAAGGCCCGGCGGTTGTCGTCCTCATCCGCAGCGGCGGCCAGTCCGCAGAGGGCCCGCTGGATGTTGGTCATGAGTAGATGGAAGTCCGTGGCTTCGTCGGGAATGCCCTGAAAAATGTCCTCAAAGTAGTTTTCCGTCAGCTCCGCCAGCAAGGCGGGCTCCACATCGGACAGAACGGTGTATATCTGCCGTACGGAAAGCTCCTCTTCGCACTCCGCCAAGGCGGCAAACTGTTCAAAATACTCAAAATCCGCAGGGTTCTCCATTTCCAGCCACTCAAACAATTCTGCCAGTGTCATCTCTTCACCTCCAAATCGAAGCTTTTGAACGCCACTTTGAATTCCGATATTTCGAAGATGCGGTTGATCATGTTCACGAAGTTTTCCGACAGGTCGCTGGCATAAAAGGTATTGTCCGTGCAGGGCTCCTCCGCCAGCATGTCTGCGGCGGCCAGCTCCCGCCGTATGCTGCCGGCCATTTCCTCGGAAGGATCTATGATGGAAAGGGAGGGATAAAGCCTCTCTATGTTGGCCCGGATAAGGGGATAGTGGGTGCAGCCCAGGACCAGGGTGTCTATTTTGTAGTAGGACAGGAAATGGTCCAGATAGTAGCGGATGGAGAGGTCCATGATCTCGTGCTCTATGATCCCCTCTTCTATCAGGGGGACCAGGGCGGGACAGGAGATGGAGCGGACCGGCGTCTGAGGGTCCAGCTCCCGGATAAGGGTCTCATAGGCCTGGCTGCGGATGGTCACCTTGGTCCCGATGATCCCCACATGGTTCCCCCCGCCGCAGTCTCTGGCCACCCGCTCTGCCGCCGGCCGTATCACTCCCAGCACCGGCAGGCCGGGATAGCGCAGTCTCAGCTCCTCCAGGCAGGTGGAGCTGACGGTATTGCAGGCGATCACTATCATCTTCACGTTCCTTTCCACCAGGAAATCCGCGATTTCCGAAGAAAAGGCGCGGATGGTGGAAGGGGCCTTGGAGCCGTAAGGCGTCCGGGCCGTATCGCCGAAATAAATGATCCGCTCTTTGGGCAGGGCCCGCATCAGGGGAGAAATGCAGGTGAGCCCTCCCAGTCCGGAATCAAAAAATCCAATGGGTCTGTTGTCCATATGCCGCTCCTTGTACGCAAGCCGGCCCTCCGGCTGTTCTGCCGCCGGAAAGACGCCGGTGTTTCTGTCTCGTAATGTAGTTTATCAAAAAAAAGAGCGACTTACAACGCCCAGAAAAAAATCCTGCAAAAAGTTAAAGTGAAAAGGTTAGTTCACGGGGCGTCAGGGGGGCGGTTTGCCGGACCTCCGCAGGACCAGCTAAGAATTTAAGGCGAGAC
>JAUNBO010000220.1 GCA_030527065.1 Bacillota bacterium
CGCTGGCAGGACCGTAGTCCGTATCGCTGTAGTCGGTGACGCCGTCGCCGGCGGGGCCGTAATCCGTGTCGGCGGAAGCGCCTCCGGAGACCGGCGCCGTGGTGACGCCGTTCCCCGTTCCGCCGCTTTCCTCTGTCTGGCCGTAGCCGCTGTCGCCGTAAATGCTGTCGCTCTCATAGTCGGAGATGCTTTCCCCGAAGGCCAGCCTGTAGAGCTGGTCCAGGGGCAGCTGCGCCAGTTCCTCTATGGTCTGGCTGGGGTCGTAGCTCCTGGCCTGCTGGATCAGGTTCATCACCCCGGCGGACACCTGATAGGTCTCCGCTTCCTGCCGCAGCCCCTGGTCCACCGCCAGAGACTGGTGCAGCACCTGAGGCGAGTTTTCCCCTGCCAGCATGGCGTTGAGGGCCGCCTGCAGATTGTTCTCCATGGCCGCTCCCTTTTCGGCGTCCTGGGTCTGGACGCTGACCAGGACGGCGCTGCCGGAGCTGTTCAGATAGCCGTTGACATACATGGAACCGATGACGGTGAGGACGGCCTGGTCGTAGGACTGCCGCTTCAGATCCAGCCCTTCCAGAATGGCCTCTCCGTCCTGGTTCAGGGCCCGTACGTCCACCACCCGCTCCTGTTGGTTCACATCCAGCTCTATGCTGGGATTCACATCCAGGTCTATGATGGCGCTCACCGCCAGATACTGGTCCCAGCCGGTGTAAAGCCCCACTGCCATGAGGAGGCAGACCAATCCTGCCGCCAGCCGCCCCGTAAAGGCCCGTCTCTTCCGGGCAGGGGCCTCTTTCGTCCGGGTCCCGCTCTGTTCCATGATGAAGTCCGGGATGTCCATTTTCCGCACTTCTTCGGCGGCCAGATCCTCATACATATGAGGAAGGCTCTGTTCCACGGCCCGGTCCAGGCTGGCTTCGATGTATTTATTTTTCATCTTCTACCTCCCTCCTCTTCCAGACGGCGGCGCAATTTCTTCAATCCCCGGTTGTACTTTGACAGGACCGTGGAAAGGGGCAATCCCAGGTCCTGGGCGATCTCTCTGTGCCGGAAGCCGGACACCGCATGGAGCAGGATGATGCTTCGCTCTGTTTCCTCCAGTTCTTCCAGCAGGGCCTGGAGGGCCATCCGGTCCTCCGGGGCCGCCGCTTCCGTGAAAAGGGTCTCGCTGAGCATTTCCTCCGGCGGGAGGTCCGCATCCTTGCTGCGGCTGCGGAGCTGCATCATGGCGTAGTTCCTGGCGATGGTGAAGACCCAGGCCATGGGCTTGCCCTGAGGCTGATAAAGATGGGCGGCGGAGCGGACCTTCATGTAAGTATCGTGCATGACGTCTTCCGCATCGTGGTGGTGACGCACCAGGGAGAGGATGTAGGCGTAGAGGGCTTTTTCCGTCTGTTCATAGAAGGTATGGAAAGCCTCCGGGTCGTCTCTGCCTATCCGCAGGATGAGCTCATCGTCTACATGAAGCTCCTTCATCACCGGGCTCTGCCCTTGAACCATCATCATCAACACGCCAGGGGGTCCTCCTCTCTGCCGGGTACATCTGAAGGCGGCCCGCCGGTGGTATGGGGCGGGCCGGCCTTACGAAACGCCGCCGGCAGGGAATGTTCCACCGGACCTGCGCAGTTAATTTTTCCCGTTTCCTGCGAATCCGTAATCGCTGCTGTCGTAGCTGC